>CAIOTP010000243.1 GCA_903861235.1 uncultured bacterium
CCGGCTTCATCGCCCCGCGTCACATGAAGGCGATGAAGGACACGGGTCAGGGTCTCGTGGCCGCGTTAGACCCCAACGACAGCGTGGGCATCATGGATTCGTACTTCCCGGACGCCGACTTCTTCACGGAGTTCGAGCGGTTCGATCGCCACCTGGAGAAGCTCCGCCGCGACGGGCAGGGGGTGAATTACGTCTCGATCTGTTCGCCCAACTATCTGCACGATGCGCACATCCGCATGGCCATGCGCAACCACGCCGACGCCATCTGCGAGAAGCCGATCGTGCTCAATCCGTGGAACATCGACGCGCTGGCGGACATCGAGCGGGAATGCGGCCGCAAGGTGTACACCGTGCTGCAGCTGCGGCATCATCCGGCGATCATCGCGCTGCGGGATCGCTACGCAGGCATTCGTGATCGGAAGATCGACATCGACGTCACCTACATCACCTCGCGTGGCAAGTGGTACCACCGCAGCTGGAAGGGCAGTCTGGAGAAGTCCGGTGGCGTGGCCACGAACATCGGCGTGCACTTCTTCGACATGCTGGGTTGGATCTTCGGCGGCCTGAAGTCTTCCGCGGTGCACCGCCGTCAGGACGACTGCGCGGCCGGCGTGCTGGACCTGGAGCACGCCCGGGTGCGCTGGTTCCTCTCGGTCAACGCCGACCATCTGCCCGCGGCCCAGCAGGCCAAGGGACAGCGGACCTTCCGGTCGATCACGGTGGAAGGTCAGGAGTTGGAGTTCAGCGAGGGCTTCACCGACCTGCACACCGTCAGCTATCGGGAGATCCTTGCGGGTCGTGGCTACGGCCTCCGCGATGCGCGGCCCAGCATCGAGATGGTGCACGCCATCCGACATGCCGGTCTTTCCCCGCTGACGGGCGACTACCACCCCATGTGCCAGCAGGTCGAGGCGGTGCGGCCATGACATCGGCGGCTGCGGGTGGATCCGGTTCCACGCCTTGCACCGTGCATCCGAGCGCCATCGTGGACCCCGGAGCGCAGATCGGCGCGGGCAGCCGGGTCTGGCACTTCGTGCACGTGTGCGCCGGCGCCAGGATCGGCGAGCGGTGCTCGCTCGGGCAGAACGTCTTCGTGGGCAACCGCGTGACGATCGGAAACAACGTGAAGATCCAGAACAACGTGTCGGTCTACGACAACGTGACCATGGAGGACGACGTCTTCTGCGGTCCCAGCATGGTGTTCACCAACGTGTACAACCCGCGGTCCGCCGTGACCCGCAAGGACGAGTACCGCGACACGCTGGTCCAGCGGGGGGCCACCTTGGGGGCCAACTGCACCGTGGTCTGCGGCATCACCATTGGAGAGCATGCGTTCGTGGCCGCGGGCGCGGTGGTCAACCGCGACGTGAAGCCCTTCGCCCTGATGGCGGGCGTTCCTGCCCGGCAGATCGGCTGGATGAGCAAGTTCGGCGAGCGAGTGCCGCTGCCGCTCACCGGGTCGGGCGAGCACCGTTGCCCGCACACCGACGCCGTGTATCGCCTGCTGGGCGATCAGCTGAGCTGCAGCTGAACGCTTCGCGCGGCCACCGTTCCGCCACGGACCGGGAGGGAACCGTCAGCCGTTCTCAAGCCGCCACAGGCACCAGCCCCAACGCCTTCGCCATGCTGCTGCCAAGATCCGCCGGGCTCTCCGCCACGTTCACGCCGCAGCTGCGGAGGGCGTCCATCTTGGCCTGGGCCGTGTCGTTCGCACCGCCGATGATCGCGCCTGCGTGACCCATGCGCTTGCCCTTGGGCGCCGTGCGGCCGGCGATGAACGCGGCCACCGGCTTCCTCATGTGCTTCTGGATCCAGCGGCCCGCGTCGATCTCGTCCTGGCCGCCGATCTCGCCGATCATGATCACGCCGTCGGTCTCCTGGTCGGCGTTGAACATGCTCAGGGCGTCGATGAAGTTCAGGCCCTTCACCGGGTCGCCGCCGATGCCCACGCAGGTGCTCTGGCCGATGCCCAGCGTGCTGGTCTGCCACACGGCCTCGTAGGTGAGGGTGCCGCTGCGGCTGATGATGCCCACCGCGCGTCCGGTGGCGGCGTCGGTGCGGTGCGTGTGGATGTAGCCCGGCATGATTCCGATCTTGCATCCGCCGGCGAAGCCCTTGCCGTCCGGGAGCCGCTTGCCGGGCGTGATCACGCCGGGGCAGTTGGGGCCGATCAGTGTGCACTGCGGGAAGCGGTCGTCGAGCAGGCTCCGCGTGCGGACCATGTCCTGCACCGCGATGCCCTCGGTGATGCAGCAGATCACGCCGATGCCGGCGTCCGCCGCTTCCAGGATGGCGTCCGCCGCGAAGGGCGGCGGCACGAAGATCATGGTGGCGGTGGCACCGGTGGCCTTCACCGCCGCATGGACCGTGTCGAAGATCGGCAGCCCGTTCGGATCCTTGGTGCCGCCCTTGCCGGGCGTCACGCCGCCGACCATCTGCGTGCCGTAGTCCAGGCAACCCTTGGTGTGGAAGGCGCCGGCCGAGCCGGTGATGCCCTGGCAGATGACGCGCGTGGCTCCGTCGACGAGGATGCTCATGAGAGGGCGAAAGATAGCGGAAAATCCGCTCGATACCATCGCACGCATGGGTGCGAAGACCGCTTCCGAACCGCCCGCCGAAGCCCGGACCACCGGTCTGACCTACGCGCAGGCCGGCGTGGACATGGA
>CAIOTP010000244.1 GCA_903861235.1 uncultured bacterium
ATCCTGATGGCGGGATCCGTGGTGCTCGCCGGACTGGCCAGCCTGCTTCCCGCGATCCAGGCGTACCGCACGCCGGTCGCGGAGAACCTGCGGCCGCAGGGTTGAACCATGAAGTGGATCTGGACGCTGCTGGTGCTGGTGGTGATGTCTGGCGTGGCGGCCGTGTTCTGGCCGACGTCGGAGTCGACGCCGACCGTTCCCTCGACGGCGTCGCGGCCTGCCGAGGCGACGCCGCCTGCCATGAAGCCCGCCCCCGCGACGCCGCCCGCACCCACGACGCCGCCGGCGATCGCGGCCGCCCAACCGCCTGTCCCCGCCGCCACGCCGAAGGCCGCGGAACCTCCGCCACCGGCCAAGGCCGCTTCACCTCCACCCGCCGGCGCATTGACGCTCGGCCTGGACCGCAAGATCAACGGCGCTTCGGTGCTCCCGGGCGCACTCCTCCGCAATCCGGACGGCTCGATCACCGCCGACGGCAAGTACCGCATCGAGGGCGAGGGAACCCGCGAGAAGCCCTACCGGGTGGACTGGGACTGTCTGGCGAGCGCGGGCAAGACCTACATTCCGCGGCTCAAGGAGAACGGCATCCCTCAGCGCGTGGCCATGCTCGACGGCGCCTGGGTGCGCATCGAGGGCTACGTGGCCTTCCCGCTCATGCTGCAGGAGACGCGCGAGATCCTCTGCATGCTCAACCAGTGGGACGGCTGCTGCATCGGCGTGCCCCCGTCCCCCTACGACGCGATCGAGGTGCAACTGGTGGAGCCCATCAAGCCCAACCGACGCCATGCATTCCAGTTCGGCACCGTGACCGGGCGGCTGCGTGTGGATCCCATGCTCGTGGAGAACTGGCTCGTGGGCCTCTACCGCATGGAAGAAGCCGAGCTGAAGCAGGAAGGCCTGTAGGACCCGCTCAGAAACGCTTGTGCACCGGACGGCCTTCGGGTGCCTTGAAGCCCAGGATCGACCGGATGGCGGCAAGATCCTCGGGCACCGTGACCTTCAGGTTTCGGAACTCGCCGTCCACGACCAGCACGGGCTCGCCCAGGCGCTCGACAAGACCCGCATCGTCGGTGGCTCCGGAAAGATCCGGCTGCGCGTAGGCCCGCCGGAGCAGTCCCACCTCGAACACCTGCGGCGTCTGCACCGCCACCAGGCGGGTGCGATCCACGGTGGCCTCGACCACGCGTCCCTTCGCCTTGGTCGCCTCCGCAGCGTCCCCCAGGATCATGTCGGCGATGGCGTCCTCCTGCTCCGCCTGCACGGCCTGTTCGCTCACGCGCTTCAGGGTGTCGGCCACGGACAGGCCCGGGATGACCGCGGGGTGCATGCGGGCCGCCTCGAAGATGCGGCCGATGAGCTCGTCGCTGGTGCCCGGGCGTGCCGCGTCGTGCACGGCCACATGGGTGGCTTCCGGAGGCACCGCCGCCAGCGCGTTCCGCACGGTCTCCCAACGCTCGGTGCGGCCGCCTTCCACGATCCGGACGCCATGGAAGCTCAGCGGTGCACCGAACCGCTCACGAAAGGTCTCGAGGTCGTCAGGCGGTCCGGCCACCACGATGCTCCGCACTTCGTCCCGCTTCGTGAAGAGTTCCACCGTGCGGAGCAGCATGGCGCGGCCACCGAGGTCCTGTCCGAGCTTGTCCATGCCGTAGCGGCGGCTGCTGCCGGCGGCGGGAATGATCACGCTGACGTGCATGGCGGTCATGGGGCCTTCTCCGTGGGCTTCGGACAGTACAGAAGCACATGCTGCTCCGCGCCGTACTGCCGGTGCTCCGGGCCGTCGAAGCCCGGAATGGACGGACCGTCGCCCTGGATCTCCGGCAGGCGGAGGACCAGGAACGACCGTGGCTTCATGCGCTCCCGGCATCGGGCCGCCTGGCTCAGCACGCGACCCAGCCCCTCCTCCGAGCGGACCAGCTCGAACGGAGGATCCATGAAGACCACGTCGAGCGGACGGTCGATGGTGGCCAGAGCCACCTCGCCCAACGCGTCGGCACGCACCAGCTGCACACGGTCGGCCACTCCGAAGGCCTCCACGTTGCGACGCAGCATGTCATGGACCTCCCGGTCCTGCTCCACCAGCCACACCTTGGAGGCGCCCCGGCTGACGGCCTCCAGACCCAGCGTGCCCACCCCCGAGAACAGGTCCAGCACCGCGGCTCCGTCGAACCAGCCGCGCAGCACGTTGAACACCGCCTCCCGCGTGCGTGAGCCCATGGGGCGCGTGCGATCACGCCCGGCGGGTGTGGCCAGCGGTCGGCTGCGAAGCTCTCCGGCGATGATGCGGAGCATGCGTCGGATGCTATAGCGTTGCGGCATGGGCCCCGACGCTCCCATGCCGCGCTCGCTTCGCGAAAGATCCCGCTGGCTTCACGTGGGGTCCACGCCCTGCCTGCTGGTCCACCCGGAACACGGCACCGACCAGCCCGCACGCCCACGACCGTGGCTGCTCTGGATGCACGGCCGGACCGCCCACAAGGAACTGGACAACGGCCGTTACCTGCGCCTGATGCGGTCGGGCGTGGCCACGCTCGCCATCGACCTGCCCGGTCATGGCGAGCGGACACAGCCGGAACTTCAGGTTTCCGAACGGACCATGGAGGTGGCCGGAGCCGCACTGGCCGAATTGCCCGGCCTCCTCGCGGGGCTCGGCGCGGAACTGGGGCTCGATCCGGATCGCGGGGCGATCGGGGGCATGAGTCTGGGGGGCATGGTCACGCTGGCGGCGCTCTGCAGGCCGCACCGGTTCAAGGCCGCGTGGGTGGAGGCCACCACCGGCGACTGGAGCCACCTGACGGGTGCCGTGCACGATCCGGCGCGTGCCGACGCCATGGAGCCCGCTCGACACCTGGACCGTTGGACGCCCGTGCCGCTGCTGGCGATCCACGCCGAACTGGACGAGTGGATTCCCCTTTCCGACCAGCGACGGTTTCTGGAACGCGTGCGCGCCGTGAACGGCGAGTGTCCGGTGGAACTGCTGGCCTTCCCCCGCACGGGGGCGCCCCACGAGCACATCGGCTTCGGCACCTTCGCTCCTCGCGCCAAGGAAGCCGGCGTGGCCTTCCTGGAGCGTCACCTGGGCGTCACGCTGCGCCCGTGAGCTGGGCCTGGGCCAGGCGCCGATAGAGCTCGCAACGGCCCAGAAGCTCGTCGTGGCGGCCCACGTCGATCACCCGGCCCGCGTCCATGACCGCGATCCGATCGCACGCCAGCACGGTGCTGAGGCGATGCGCAATCACCAGCACCGTCCGGCCCGAACCGAACTCCGCAATGGCCTCGTTGATCTGCTCCTCGCTCTCGGCGTCGATCTGGCTGGTGGCCTCGTCCATGATCAGGATGGCCGGATCGCGCAGCACGGCCCGGGCGATCGCCAGCCGCTGCCGTTGACCGCCCGAGAGGCTGGCTCCCTGCTCGCCCACAGCCGCCTGCAGTCCACCCGGCAGCCGTTCCACGAAACCCCACGCGTGCGCTCGCCGCAGGGCCTGCTCCACCTGACCCCCGTCCACCCCGCGAAGACCGAACCGCACGTTCTCCTCGATGGTGCCCTTGATGAGCGTGGCCTCCTGGGTGACCACGCCGATCTGCCGGCGGAGCGACCGCACGTCGATGCCGGCGATGTCCACGCCATCCACCGTGACCCGACCGGACTCGGGTTCGAAGAGCCGCGTGAGCAGCGAAAGCAGCGTGGTCTTTCCGCAGCCGTTGGGCCCCACCACCGCCACCCGCTCGCCATGCTCGATCCGCAGGCTGGCTCCGTCGACCGCCCGACGGTCGCTCCCGGGATAGCGGAAGCACAGGCCTTCGAAGGCGATGGAACCCTGGTGACGGGACAGCGCAGGCTTGCCACGCTCGGCGGCATCCTCCCGACCGATCGAGAGCAGTTCGCGCAGTCGACGGGCGGGCACCTGGGCCGCCTGCATCTCGTTCACGAAGCCCGCCACGGGCCGCATGCAGCCCGCGGCCACGGCCAGCGAACCGAGCGACATCAGGAAGCGGTCGAAGGGCAGCTCGCCGGCAAGGATCTGCCTCGCCGCCACCAGCGCCAGCGTGACCACCGCGAAGACCGCCAGCGTCTCCACGATCGGACCTGAGAGCGACCGGGCCACGCGTGCCTGCATCTCGTTCCGCAGGGCGTCGTGGTTGGCGCGGTTGAACCGCCGGAGCGCCTCGCGTTCGGCAGTGGCGGTCTTCACCGCACGCAGACCCTGGAGCGATTCGTTGGTCGTTCGGAGCAGGACCTCGCTGGCCTCGAGCGCACCCTTGGATCCCCGGCGGATGCTCTTGCCGGTCTTCCGGAGCGCGATGCCCAGGACCGGACCCGCCACCAGCGCGACCAGCACCAACCTCCAGTCGAAGATCAACGCCGCCAGGAAGGCGGCTGCACCCTTGGTGATCTGGGCCAGCGTCTTGCTGGTGAGCGTCTCGAACCCGGTCCGCAAGTCGCCGGTGTCCCGAAGCACCCGGCTGGTGAATTCCGTGGGCCCCTGCCGGGTCACCGCCGCCAGCGGAAGGTGCAGGGCGTGCTGGAACACCTCCAGGCGAACCATGGCCGCCACGCGGGAACTCACCCCCATGGACAGCAGCTGATGCAGGAAGTTCGCCGAGGCGCCGACCAGCGTCAGGACCACCAGGCCGGCCATGATCGCCAGCACGCCACCGTAGGCGGACTCGGGAAGCAGCGCCATGGCCCACTCCGGAACCTCCGGCCACACGTGCCGCGTGTTCCACTGCTCCGCCAGCGTGCGCAGCGATCCGCCCTGCTCCAGGATGATCCGAAGCATGGGCCCCAGGCTCAGAAGCCCGGCACCCAGGCCGCCCGCGCTCACGCAGGCCGCCAGCGCCAGCAGCGCCACATCGCGCTTGCGACGAAGGAGTCGGCGGGCGAACCACCAGAAGTCGCGCATGAAGCAAGTATCGGGCACTCCGGCCCTCGCCGCAACACGTCAGGCCTTCTGACCGAGAAGTTGGCCCCAGATGCTCCAGAAATCGGGCCAGCTCTTGCTCACGCAGCCCGGATCGAGCACCTCGATGCCACCTCGCACGGCGCCCAGCACCGCGGCGCTCATGGCGATCCGGTGGTCGCGTTGCGTGTCCACACGCACCTTGTCGGCATGCGCGCACGGTCCATGCACGCGGATCCAGTCGGTCCCCTGCTCCACCTGCACGCCGGCGGCGTCGAGCCAGGTGTGCATGGCCGAGATTCGGTCGCTCTCCTTGCCGGCCAGCGTGCCCAGGCCACGAAGCGTGACCTGACCGCCTGCTGCCGCGGCGGCCATGACCGCCATGGATCCGTCGGGCCAACCGGACGCATCCAGCTCGATCGGCCCGGCGAGCTTCCGGTGAGCGAGCCCCGCGGAGCCCTGATGCTCGAACCCCTCGGCTCCCACCTGCTGAAGCGCACGCCAGACGCCCAGGTCGGGCTGCAACGAGGCGGGCTTCAGACCCGCGATCACGACCCGCGAACCGGGGACCACCGCCGCCAGCGCCCATCCGTAGGCGGCACTGGACGCGTCGGGCTCCACCCGCACGCGGAAGGCCTTCACGGGCCCCGGCGCCACACGCAGCTCGCCGGCAACGCCGTCCCAGGAAGCCTGCACCCCCAGCTGCTCCAGGCACTGCACGGTCAGGTGCACATACGCGTCACTGGGGCTGCCACCCTGGCATTGCAGGCACACGCCGTGAGGCAGCCACGGAGCGATCAGCGCCACGGCCGAGACGAACTGACTGCTGGCCGGCCTGGCGATCACGATGTCGCGGCAGATGGAGCCCGCCGCGGGAGGGGTGATGTCCAACGGCAGCGCCTCGGCACCGCTCCGCCGCGTGCGGCAACCCAGCGCCTCCAGGAGCGTCTGCCCGTCGGCCATGGGGCGCTTCCGGAGCCGGGCCGATCCGTCCAGCGTGCAAGGCTTCGCGGCCAGCGAAGCCGCGGCCATCAGGAACCGTGCAGGCGTGCCGCCCTCGCGTGCATCCAGTCGCCCCCCGCCCGGAAAGCGACCGGCCACGCCCTGCACCTCCAGCTCGTTCGGGCCGCTCCAGTGCACCTTGGCACCCAGCGTGCGGAGACCGGCGGTGAGCGCCTCCACGTCGTCGGCGCGGAGCGCATTCTCGATCACGCTGGTGCCCTCGGCGAGCGCCGCAAGCAGGAGCCAACGCTGGGTCAGACTCTTGGATCCCGGCGGCTCCAGCGTGCCGATCACCGGCCCGGTGGCCCGCGGCGCCATGATCGACGCGCCGAGCCGAGGAACGCTCACGCCTCCGAGGCCTTCCCGCTTCGGAAGACCGCCACCACATCCTCCACCGGGATGACGAAGAGACGGTTGTCGCCCTCGAAGTCCACGGGCACCCCATGCCGCGGGTTGAAGAGCACGCGGTCGTACTGCTCGATCGGGTAGTCAGCGTCGCGGTCCACCTGCGCGCTGATGGCCACCACGCGTCCCGTGAGCGTGGGGATCTCGATCTTGTCGGGCAGATGGATGCCCACCTTGGTGATCTTGCGGTCCTCGTCCTTCCGGATCAGGACCCGCTTGCCGACCGGCTCCACCGTCTCCAGCTTGCGGGTGCCCGCTCGTGGCTGCGTCATGCCGGGATGGTAGCCCCTTGCACGCGGCGCCCGGGGCGTGCAGTCTCCACACCATGCCCACCACGCGCCTCAGCGGCCTCATCCGGGACGTGCCGGACTATCCCAAGCCCGGCATCCTCTTCAAGGACATCACGCCCATGCTCCGGGATCCTGCAGGCCTGGCCCTGGCCGTGGAACTGATGGCCAATCCCTTCCGCGGCGCCGGCATCGCCGCCGTGGCGGGCGCCGAGAGCCGCGGCTTCATCTTCGGCACCGCGGTGGCCCAGGCGCTTTCGTGCGGCTTCATTCCGATCCGGAAGAAGGGCAAGCTTCCGCCGCCCGTGAAGAGCGTCACCTACCAGCCCGTGCTCGTCGTCGGCG
>CAIOTP010000245.1 GCA_903861235.1 uncultured bacterium
CCGGGTTGAAGCTGAAGTCGAAGGCCACGCCCGCGTAGGTGTTCTGCATGCTGTCGATGTGGGTGTGCACCACCTTCGCGGTGGTCACCAGCGGCACGGGCTGCTCGCTGCCCAGCGGCACCTTCATCCAGAAGACGCGGTGACGCGAGAGCGGCCCGGCTTCACGCGGCTCCACACGCAGGCCCACGCCACCACCACCGATGTTCATGAGCACGGCCGTGATGGGCGGGCCCACCGTCGGCATGAGGTTCTCGTCCACCGCCGGAGGCTGCTCGCCCTTCTGGAAGGCCTGGAAGGCGAGCTCGTTGGCACGCTCCGCGGGGATCACGCTCTTGGGATCGAGCAGCGGCCACAGGGTGACCGTGGGCAGCTTGAGGCCCTGCAGGTCGAAACGGTCGAATCGACGCTGGCACCGCTCGATGTCCGAGGGCACCTTCAGCCGCACCAGCTCCATGGCGCGGGGACCCGAGGAGCGAAGACTGCCGAGCACCTCGGTGTGGAAGGTGAAGCGGTTCTGACCGATCACGAACGCGGCCACCAGCGCCACGCCGGACTGCAGGTCGATGCCACGCCCCAGCGCCTGCGGCCGCTCGATCTCCAGAAAGTCGTCGGCAACCTGAGTGAGCCGCGTCCGCCAGACCAGGTCGGCCTGGCCGTCGCCTTGGGTGCCGGGCTTGCGGGCCACGGCCAGCTCCAGGCCGCCACCCTTCTCCATGACCTGCTGGAGGCTTCTTCGCCACTCCGTGTTGCGGCTTCGGCTTGCGGGCATGGGGTCAGTGTATGCCCTGACGGCGGTGCTCAGGGCGAGGCCGGCTTCCGCTGAATGGACGGGTCCCATCGTGCGGCCTCGTCGAAGAGGCTGCCGGATCCCTCGGATGCCGTGCCCTGCGAGGAGCCGCCTCGCTGCATCTCGACCAGCAGCCGCCGGGACGACGGATCCACCGGCAGCTCCGCGCGAGTGACCGCGGCCCCGTAACCGGACCGGGAAGCGGTCAGCTCCCATCGCTCGTCCATCCAGCCGGCACCGAAGGTCTTCGTCTCCAGCGTGAAGGATCCGTCCGCGGCGGTGGTGGTCTCGGCGACCACCTCGCGACGCATGCGGTCCGGATCCCTGACCAGCTGCACGCGCACCCCGGACACGCCCTGCTGCTGCAGCCGCGGATCGCCGGCGTCGACCCAGGTCAGCGTGCCGAATCCTCCAGGAACGGCGCGGCCCTCGATGCGGTAGCCGCAGGCGGGAAGGAGGATCGGCGCCATGAGGAGCAGCCGAAGGCCGTGTCGCCTCCTGTTCATGCCTCCAACCCCCGCACCCGGTCGACCGCCGGCAGCAGGTCCTGCCATCGCTCCGGGCCCACGATCTCGCCGTCGGGCAGTTCCACCCGCCAGTCGGTGATGGAGACGGGATCGAGCGGGAGTTCGCTTCCTTCGACCAGGTCGTCGCGGCTGCGCGGCTTCTCGAGCAAGGCGGCCAGCACCTTGCCCCCCTCGAACCGTCGCACGCGGAACCACGCCTGTTCCACGCGGTCCGGATCGCGACCGCCTTCGAGCGGAGCCTGCACGCTGAACCCGCTCTCGCGCAGGGCCTTGGCGGCGTCGGTCTCGGCGCGGCGGAGGCTGGCGAACGCCGTGGCGAAGGTCTCCCACCTGCGCTGCGCGCGGCGCTGGCTGGCACGCGTGGCATGATCGGTGGCGTAGAGCGCCGCACTGCCGCTCTCGATGGCGTTCACCGCGTCGCGCGGCCAGGTCCAGACCTTCCGGAACGCCCCCACCGGCTCGGGATGGCAGATGACCGCACGGACCCCGAGCAGCGGGCTGTGTTCGCCGTCGCCGCTAGCGGCCGCGGCGCGGAAGGCCTGCGAGCCCGGCGTGCCCTCGTCCATGGTGGCCGCGACCTCGCGCCAGGGCTGCAGCGTGATCTCCAGACCCGGCCCCGCCTCGAACACCTCGCCCGGCGGCGGCATCTCGCCCTCGAGCAGCAGCCCGGCCATGGCGTCGAGCAGGATGAGACCGGCACGCACGTGCGTGGCGGGGAGTTCGAGCAGTTCAAGTTCGGGTCGACCGCAGCGCCAGAGACCAGTGGTGAAGAGCATGGTCGGTCGCTCGCCCTCGCCACCCGTGTCCGCGAGACCGGCGCCGCTCACGCGCCAGAGCCACCGCTCATGGGGAAGCGCCTCCGGTGCCAGGAAGCCGCTCTCCAGCACGTTGCGCGGCAGGTAGTCCCCGTGACCGCGTCCAGCAGGCCAGGCGCGTCGCCGATGGCGCCGGCCAGCATGGCGATGAGTCGGAAGTAGGCCTCGTGCGGCTCCTCGAAGGGCAGCACCGCCTGGAGCCGGACCACCCAGCGGCACTTCTTGACCGCCTCCTCGATGTCCTCACCATCCAGCGGCTGGGCGGGCTCGGCCCACGCCATGGCGGGTGCCGGCAGGCCGTCCATGCCGAAGGTGAAGGCCCAGAGCGTGCCCTCCTCCGGCTCCTCGGGGCTTTCGCCCTCGAGCTCCTGACCGAGCCAGGCGGCGAAGGCGCTGCCGATCTCCTCGCGGGTCGGTGCCTCGGCGTGCGGCCAGAAGACCACCCAGCCCGAGGCGTGGGCTTCGGGGAGCTCCCAGGGATCGTCGGTGGAGCGTTCTTCGGCGGGCTCGGGTTCGCGGGGGTCGTCGCTCATGGGCGCGATGACCTGCACCGCGGGAAGCATCTTATGGGGCGGATGGCCTGAAGCGATCTCTCCGATCCACAGGCATTCACCAGACCTTACTTGCCCCGGGGCGGCGACGGGCTACTGTCGGAACATGAGTCGGCCCGCGAGGAAGAGCGACCTGCCAGCCCGAGTGCGTCGAGCCCTTGAAGCGGTGGCCGATCTGCTGAAGGGGCCCAAGCCCGTGCCCGTCAGGGTGAGGTCCGCCAGGCCTGCACGCCGCTGAGGCGGCAGACGAGCCTGGCGAGAAGGAACAGGCCCCGCCGATGGACGGGGCCTGGTTCGTCTTTCGCGTGTCGCCGACCCACGTCGTTCAGGTGGGGTCGTCGGTGGCGGGACCAGCCGGCTTCTCGTCCTCGTCGCCACCCATCTCCTTCCGGGCCTTCTCCACGTCCTCCACCAGCTGACGCCAGTCGACCAGGTTGATCTCCAAGGTGAGACGGGCCGTGCCACCCTGCACACCCTGCCACAGACGGAGCAGCACCGGCTTGCCCTTGGCCATGGCCTTGGCGGCCTCCTGGCGCTTGGCCGAATCACCCTCGACCTCGGTCTTGTCCAGGGCGGCCGCGGTCTCGGTGGTGGCCTGAGCGAAGACGGGCCGCAGGTCCACCACGCCGAACCAGTCGGCGGTGCCCCAGGCCTTGGCCGCCAGACCGGCGCGGATGTCGGCCGCATCGGCACGCATGAGCGTGGTCGGATCGACCGGCGTCTCGCCGCGGCTCTGGGTGGCCAGCACCTCGTTGCCCTTGAATCGCATGGCCAGCGTGGTGGGAACCGTGGCCGCCTTCACCGCCTCGGCGTCTTCCATGCCCGGCGCGAAGAAGTTCATGATGTCCTGCACGCGGACCGCGTCCGGGACGATGACGGCGGAGAGCGTGTCACCCGTCTCGGTGACCTTCACCTGCGCCAGGCCGGAACGGGCCGCCTCCTCGAAGGTCGAACGCATGGCCTTCCGGAACGCGGCGGCGTCCTTCACCTTCAGTGCCACCACACCCACGGGCGCTGCGCCCAGGTTGGTGAGGCCACCCACGGCGCCGTCCTCGATCTGGTCCAGGGCCTGCCGCGCGTGCACGATGGCCTGCTCGTAGGCCTTCGCCTGCTCGGGCGTGGCGCCCAGCGTGGCGACCGCGTCGTCGATCTTCACGCGGTCGCCGTAGAGCACGCCGATGGCGCTGGTGGACAAGCCGAAGTAGGCGCTCATGCCGGCGGGGAGTGCCGCGGACAGACCCTGCACGGCGGCGGGCGAGAGACCCTTGGGGAAGGCCGCATCGCGCGACCAGTCCGCCCAGACCACGAACTCGTCACCCTGGATCGAGGCCGCGAAGGTGGCCCGCTTGAGCTGCAGGAGCGCGTCGATCACGTCGTCCACCTGCTTGCCCACCGCGTCGGCCAGCTGCCGCTTCATGGCGCGCTGCCGCTTCTCGGCTTCGGTCAGCTTGTCCTCGGGGCCGCCTTCGTCCATGCCGCCCATGACGCCCATGGAGGCGAGGCCGCCGAGCATGCGGAGCTGATCTCCCTGCTCGGCCATGATGCGGGAGAGGTCGACCCGGCCGCTGACCTCGCTGCGGGGCAGGCTGCGGAGCAGGGCACTGGGGCTGGGCTTGTCGGCCACGCGGAAGGGCTCCATGTCGCTGGAGATCACGACCAGGTCGCCCTTGAGCACGCTCACGGAACTGCGGCGGGCCCGTGCGCGGATGGGCATGACGGCCTTGGCCTTGGGATCCGCGGCGTTGGCCGCGTCAGCCTTGGCCTTGGCCATGGCCGCCTCGGCACCTGGAATGCGCACCGCGTGGCGGAACACGAACTCGGCCATGCCCATGGGCGGCTCGTCGCCCTCGGCCGCGGGCATGTCGATCCACCACATCATGGGCTGGTTCATGGGGATGTCCATGTCGGTGCGCACGGACTGCTTGAGCAGCTGCTTCACCGAGGCGGACATGGGCATGGACTGGGCGACAGGGCCCATGGCCTCGCGAAGACGCTCCTCCACCTTGTCCACGGCACTGCCGTCGGGCATGTAGATCACGGCGATGGTGTCCGCACTGGTGAGAGCGGCGAGATCCGCGGGCACCTCCACGGAGGGACCGGCGTCCGCCACCACGGCGATGGGCGCGGCCGGCTTGGCGGCGGGCGCTCCCTGGAAGGCGAGGATGGACGCGACGAGGATGGACCCGATCATGCGAGGCTCCTTGGAGGTGGCGCGGCCGTTGCCGCGGGACGGGAAGGATACTCGCCGGGCTTTCGGCAGGATCTTGGGTTCGGCCGCTCCGCTCCCGACCTGATCCGCAAAGCGGACGCCTCGGCTCCGCTTCGCATGCGCCTCGGCTTGGCGCTCGTCGCTACCGCTCGGTCACCCGATCCTGCAGAACACGCCACTGGCTCGCTTCGCTCCTCACGACACCGCCTTGCGGATCAGG
>CAIOTP010000246.1 GCA_903861235.1 uncultured bacterium
ACCGCGCCGCACACCCAGGCCTGCGAACGGAATCCGGCCACGATCACCTCCTTCCGAGTGGCGCGGAGCACGGCCAGCTCTTCAGGATCGAAGTCAAGCCGCTCGGCGATCTCCAGGTTGGGTGTGTTCCGGCGAACCCCCTCCACCAGAGCCTCCGTGGTCTCGGCCGCATGGCCCTGCATCTGCGCCTTCTCGCGCATGGAGCTGGTCATGACCGTCATGAGCGCCAGGTTGATCACCAGCGTGCCGATGGCGCTGCCCAGTCCTCCGGCCATGGCCCGGTAGGAGGACACGGGCTGTTCCCCGCCCGGTGGTGCGGTGTCCATGACCGCCCGGGACAGGCACACGAAGCTGCCCGTGGAGAAGAAGCCGTACACGGTCAGGATTCCGGCGGTGACTCCCATGGGCAGGTCCACGGTCTGCACGCATGCGACGAAGAGCGAGACCGCCTGAAGGCCCAGGAACATCGTGCCCACCAGACGAAGGCCGATGCGCGGCGAGAGCCAGCCCACCGCACGCGCCCCGAGCAGGCCGGCCACCTGTGCAGGCATGGCGATCAACGCCGAATGCACCGGCGTCTGCGTGTGCACATAGCGGTCGATCACGAACACGAAGAACCACAGGTTGGTGCACTGCCCCAGCATCTGCACCACCAGCATGGGTCGCAGCCCGGGCGCGCGAAACAGACTGCCCAGCGACTCGGACTCGCCGGGCGAGAGCAGCACCCGCCACATCGTGGCGCATGTCGCTCCGGCACCAAGCCAGCCGAGCGCGACGGTGGAGAGCGCGCCGTGAAGGCCGCACGCCGAGAGCCACTGCACGGCGCTGACCAGGGTCAGGCCCATCATGAGCGGGGCCCATGGCTTGCGGACCACCGTGGGTGCCTGCCGAGCGACCGGGGCCACCAGCCAGGACGAGACGAGCACGATCACGCCGGCGCAGATCCAGATGCCGCTCACGCCCCGCCAGCCCAGCTGGCCCAGCAGCCAGGCCACCGCGGGCGGGCCCGCCAATTCCAGGGCGGGTGCCATCATGCCCAGCGTGGCGAAGGCCGACGCTCGCCGCCGATCGTCCTGCACCGCCTCGGCCACATTGGCCACCGCCACGGTCAGCACCGTCACCCGCCCCATGCTCAGCAGGGCCAGTCCGGGCACGAACATGCCGATCAACGGGGCCGTCACCATGGTCACGGCGCCCGCAAGCATGAGGCTCCCGGCCACCAGCAGCATGTGCCGCGAGGGGACCCTGGCGCCCAGCACGCCGATCAGCGGCAGCGCGAACAGGCCGGCCATGTCCGGCACCTGACGGAGCAGCAGCTCGCCTGCTCCGCTGGCGGAGAAGGACTGCTGAATGGGCACCACCAGCTGGCACCAATCCACCAGAGCCAGGATGGCACCGGCGATCGCCAGTGCCGCCGCGATCACGGTGCGACGCTCATGGATCGGCCATGCGATCGTGGGTGAGGCGGCACTCATCGGGTGCTTCATCCGAGCTCAGGCAGGGGTGGGGTGAAGGGACTGTCGCGGCGATGCGGTGGCATGCAGAAACTGCTGTTGACCAGGTCAGGGCGCGCGCGGGAACGACCGCAGGGGCTCCAGGGGCAGGTCAGCGCCCGCAAGGTACTGCCGCTCCGGATCGGGCAGCGGCGGGTGCAGCCGCAGGGTCCGCGTCCAGTGGTCGGTCCTGACCGGCGGCCGTTG
>CAIOTP010000247.1 GCA_903861235.1 uncultured bacterium
CAGGTCGAGCGGCAGGGAGCGAACGCGTCCGGACCGGCGGCCGTGGCCTCCGATCGGGAGCACCGGACCACCCTGAGGCGTCTGCTCGACGCGGCCCTGGCCACGCTGACCGGCCCGCAGCGTGACGCGGTCCTGCTGTATCACCAGCAGGGCATGGGCATCGGCGAGATCGCGCGTCAGGCTGGCGTGCCGGAGGGCACGGTCAAGAGTCACCTGTTCCGGGCGCGTCGCCGCATGATGGCGATCATCCAGGGAGACACCCAGGCCCGATCCGTGGTCGAGGAGGTGCTGCGATGAGTCGCGAGCACGAGCGCCTGGACCGGCTCCTGGGTCTGCTCCACAGCGAGACGCGAACAGGCCGCGACCTTCGCGGTGGCGTCATGGCCCGGCTGGCGGCCTCCGGTGTGGTCCGCGGCGGGGTGAGCATGGCGTGGCGGCTTGCGGTGGTGCTCGTGGCCCTGGTCGCCCTGGGCATGGGTGTGGAACTGTGGCTCTCGGGCGGTCGAAGCGCCGACGTCGGTGCGGCGTTCCGTCGCGGGGTGGACTGGCTCTCGCCTGGAGCGCCCGCGACCGACGTCCGTCCCGCCTCGCTTCCCTCCGGGCCTGCCCGGTCCACCGCCGTGGCTCGAGCGCCGTGGAGGAAGACCTGAGATGTCGGCCTTCGCGCTGCTGCTGTCCATGGCCCTGGCTTCGTCCGCGGCGCCGCCGCTGGGTGTGGCGGGGCTGACGCCCGCGGATGTGGATGCCGTGATCCAGGTCCGTGGTGGGTTGCGGGAGGAGCAGGGATCCGGCCGGGACATGCTTCGTCAGGCCACGGCGGCGCTGCTGCGTTCGGTCGGGGCGGCCGACGCCTGGCGGCGCGCCGCGGGCAGCGCTGGCATGAAGCCCGAGGAGCTGCTCGATCGCTGTGCCGGTCGTGACGCGTCCCTGGTGGTGCGTCAGGGCGAGGCTGGAATGGAGTGGGTCCTGGCGCTCGAGATCGCGCCGAAGGAGTCGTGCGAACTGCTGAAGGCGCTGGGGGGGACGAGTGACCGGATCCCGCCGCTTCGAGATTCCCCGCCTGGGCGTGGTCGGCGCCCGCCACGGCGAGTGGCTGCTGGTCACCGACGACTCGGACAGCGCCTTGCTGCGCGACATGCACCGTGTGGGTTGCGAGGCGGATGTGCCTTCGCTCGCCTCGGAGCTCCCCCAGGACGCGGTGCCATCGGAGCGCGCCGCGGTCGTGGTGGCGCTCCGACACCGGGGCGCGCGGCACGGGAGGTCGGTCTGGTCGATCACCCCTTCCAGGCAGGGACTCCGCGTGGAAGTGGACGGGCGCTTCGCTTCGGATCCCTTCGGCGCGGTCATGGACGGTCCCGAGCCGGCCATCATGCTCGAGGCCATGCCCGAGGAGACCGTGGCCTGCTGGATGCAGCCCATGCCGACGCAGCCTCTTCCCGCCACGCTGGCCGAACGGGTGCCGGACGGGCGACTGCCCGCCGCGGTCGGTCGATCGCTGGGCGACCGCATGGCGGTGATCGTGGGACCGGGCAAGGCGGGGGCCATGGCCATCGCGGTCGCATACGAGGTCCGTGACGCGTCATCGGCGTCGGAGGCCCACGATGCCCTGCTGATGGAGGTCGCCCGGCAGGCGGGCGTCATGACCGCCTCTTCGCTGCAGCCGCGCAGTGCACGGCGTCTCGAATCGCCGCGTGACCTTTCGGAGACGGGCCTGGCTCCCGTGCTCTTCGGAGGCATGGAGCTCTTCGCTCCACAGCAGCTCCATGCACGCACCGTCTGCATGTCCGCCGGTGGCTGGCGGGTCTATGCCAACGAGCGAGAGTGGCTCGATCGCGTGGTCGCTTCGCTGGAGGAGCATCCGGCCGCCGAACAGGCCGTCCAAGGTCCGCCGCAGTGGGCGCGAAGCGGTTTCATGCAGGGCGGTCCGCTGGGCGCGGCGCTGCATGCCTGGTCGGACCAGCGTGCCACGCAAGGTCGTTGCGCCGAGGGCCTGCAGTTGCTCGCGGAGTGGGCAAGGATGACGGATCTGGTGTCGTGGCGGGTGGCGCAGCCGGAGCCGGGTCGCGTGCGCGCCGTGCTGGACCTCACCCCCGCCTTGGAACCGGTCCACGCCACGCCCTCGTCGTTCGCCGTGCTTCCATGACGGCGGACACGGCCACCTTTCCGTCGCGTGCGACCGCGCTTCGCCGAGCTGGCCGGCATGCCCTCGCGAGCGTGGTGGAGCAGGCGGTCCGCCGCGTGCCGGCGGGTGGCGTGATCCTGGTGGCGACCAGCGGCGGTGCGGACTCGACCGCGTTGGCGGTGCTGAGCGCCGCGGTCGCTTCGCGAGGTCCCTGGACCGTCGTGCTGGCCACCGTGGATCACGGCTTGCGGCCGGATTCCGGTCAGGATGCGGAGTTCGTGCAGTCGCTCGGCGAGTGGCTCGGTGTTCCCGTGCTGCGGGAGCGCGTCCAGGTCAAGGCCGGCAGCCAGTTGGCCGCATCGGCTCGCCGGGAGCGGTACGCCGCGCTGAGGGCCATGGCGGGCCAGGCGGGCGCCGCAGCCGTGCTGATGGCTCACCACGCCGAGGACCAGTTCGAGACCATGCTCATGCGGCTCGCGCGGGGCAGTGGTGCGCGGGCCGCCGGCGGCATGCCGGCGGCGAGGGCGTTGATGCCGGGTGTCCGTCTGCTGCGGCCGCTCCTGGAGCGATCCCGGGGCGAGGTGCGGGAACTGCTGCGGACCCTGGACCTTCATTGGCGGGAGGATCCGGGGAACGCGAGCACCGAACGCACGCGCGGCCGGCTCCGTCATCGCGTGTTGGCGGAGATCCAGGACATGGCGCCCGGGGCCGCGGTCCGTGCCAGCCGTGCGGCGCGCCGGGTGCGTGCGGCCGCGCGGGAGCTGGAAAGAGCCGGTCGATCGCTGCTGGGGGGACAGGGACCTTGGCCGCGAGAGCGGCTGCGGACCGCGCCCCGCGAGGTGCTGGCGGAGGCGCTTCGCCTGCTCGGTCCGGGTGCCGGCGATGACCAGGTGGAACGCGGCGTGCGAGCCATCCGAGCCAGGGACACGCGTCCTCGCGTCTGCCGGCTGGGTGCGGGTGAACTCAGGATCACCGTGCAGGACGTGCGGATCGCGTCGGGGCGTTGACCGACCGCCGTTCAGCGGAACTCGATCAGCGCCTGGACCTTGTCGGGATCCTCGGCGTCCGTGCCGCCGAGGTGGCCCTTGACCACGCCATCCTGCACCGAGATGAGCACGGGCGTGCCGATGATCCAGTCGGGGCCCTTGGGCAGCGTGCGAAGCTGTCACCCGCCGCAGGGGTTGGGCAGCGCCGCGGCGGGATCGGCGTCCGGCACGCTCACGAGCAGCGTGGGCAGCGGCACCTTGGGGCTGAAGTGGCGATCGAGCACGGCGTGACAGTGCTCGCAGTCCTCGCGGAAGAACATGACGATCCAGCGGCCCTGCTCCAGGTCCGTGGGAGGCGCGGGCGTGAGCAGCGCGGCCACCGGTTGGTCGCGCAGCCGCTTGCCGATCCACTGCTCGAACTGGGGCAGGTAGTAGGGCTGCAGTTGCGCGGGGGCGGCGGGCCAGCCTGAGGCCGACACGGGAACGGGCGGCACGGCGGGTGAATCCGGCGCCGCTGCGGCGGGGGTCGCCTCCTGCGGCGGCGATGCCACGCCCTGCTTCGCCGGCACCATGAAGGCGATCCCGGCGCCGAGCATGGCCAGCACCAGGAAGAGCGTGAGGTGGTTGCGGGTCAGTCTCGGCGTGAGCGGCTTCAGGCCGATCGCCAGGGCCAGCAGCAGCGCGTCTCCGACCAGCACCACGGCAGGCGAAGGTCCCTTGCTGCCGAAGCAGCCGCAGCTGGCTTCGCCACGGGCCACCACGCCGAGCAGGATCAGCACGAAGAGGGAAAGCAGGGGAATCGCGATGCGGCGACTGATCGCGGGGATGGCGATCATGGCGGCCGCCAGCGTGAACTCGCCGGCCACGATCACGCGGAGGGCACCGTCCAGGAATCCCGCGAACTCCGCCTCGCCGCCTCGGCCCACCACGCCGGCCACGGCCTTCAACGCGTCGCGCACCGGCGACGGAAGCAGCATGGGACTGCGCTCGGCCAGCTTGATGGAGGCGCCCGTGACCAGCCAGAGCGGCACGATGCCCCGGCACACCAGGGAGCCGGCGATGGATCCCGTTCGCGGCGGAGCCTCGCTCATGCGTGCGCCTTCGCGGGGAAGCGGGCTTCGCAGGCCTCGCACAGGATGTGCATGATCATCTGATGGGCCTCCTGCACGGCGGCTCCGTCGACCCCGTGGACCACGATCGCGTGGTCGCACAGCGGCAGGGCCGGGCCACCCTCGCCTCCCAGCAGGCCCAGCGTGGTCAGGCCTCGATCGCGGGCCACATGCAGGGCGCGGAGGAGATTGGGGCTCTTGCCGCTGGTGCTGAACACCACCAGCAGGTCGCCGGTGCGGCCCAGGGCCTCGACCTGCCGGGCGAAGACATGATCGAACCCGAAGTCGTTGGCGATGCAGGTCAGGGCGGTGGGATCCGCGGCCAGGCAGACCGCACGAAGGGCCTGTCGGTTGGTGCGGTAGCGGCCGGTCAGTTCCTCGGCCAGGTGCAGGGCCTCGGCCGCGGAGCCGCCGTTGCCGCAGGTGAGGATGGTGCCGCCGTCCTGCAGGGTCTGCACGATCAGCTCGCAGGCACGCGCCAGGGCGCTCCGCTGGCTCTCCAGGGCCTCCGCGGCCCGGTGGCTCATCTGAAGTCGCTGCGTGATGGTGGCGTCCAGATCCATGGGGGGAATGCTAACGGTGGAGCGGATGCACGGCACGCGAAGCCGCCGACCGAGTTCGCATCCGGGGATGAAACTGGTGCGAAATGCGGTTCGTGCCTCGCGCCGCCGCCAACGCCTTCTCCTTGCGCCAGCGGCGATGGATCTTCGTGGCGCCGGACCAGTTGCACGGGAACCTGGGTGCCCTTCGTGGGCAGGATCCCCAGGGCACCGGCGTGGTGCTGCTGGAGAGCCGGGAGTGGCTTTCGCGGCGTCCGTACCACCGCATGCGGGTGGCCCTGATCCTGCTGAACCAGCGAGCCTTCGCCGAGGAACTTCGCGCGGCGGGCTTCGAGGTGCGCGTGGAGACCGGCCTGGAGCCCATGGTGGACCTGCTTCGACGCGTGATCGTGGAGACAGGACCGGTGCGGGCCACGGCGTGGGCCGAGCGCGAGATGGACCGGGAGTTCGCCCCCCTGGTGAACGAAGGGCTGCTGGATGTTGTGCCGCATGACGGCTGGCTCACGGAGGCGCAGGACTTCGAAGGTTGCCTTCGTGGTCGTCAGTGGTCCATGGACGCCTTCTACCGCCGTGTGCGTCAGCGCACGGGCCTGCTCATGGACGCTCAGGGAGAGCCGCTAGGCGGTCGCTTCAGCTTCGACACCGAGAACCGCAAGTCCTGGCCGGGCACGCCGGCGGCACCCGAGGCCCCTCGCTTTCCCATGGACCCGCTCCGCCGTGGCGTGCAGAGGACCATGGAGCACGATTTCGCCGATCATCCCGGAGCGCTCGACCTGGAGTCCCTGCCCGCCACGGCGAAGGACTGCGAGCGGCTCTGGGCGTGGGCGAAGGCCGAATGCCTTCCTCACTTCGGTCCCTACGAGGACGCCATGAGCACCACGAGCCGTGGGCTGTTCCACAGCCGCATGAGTCCGCTCATGAACATCGGGCGCATGCCCGCGCGGCGCATGGTGGACGAGGTGGCCGCCATGCAGCTGCCCATCGAGAGCAAGGAAGGCTTCATCCGTCAGGTGATCGGGTGGCGCGAGTTCGTTCGGTGGGTCCATCGGTGCACGGACGGTTTCCGTGACGCCTGGTCCGTGGCGGCCACGCCCGGCTTCGGCGGCCATGACCGGTGGAAGGGGGCACCTTGGAAGCCCGCAGGGCCGGCGCCCGTGGGCGTGGATGGTGGCGCGAAGCCCGCCGCCATGGGAAGCGCCACGCCTCTGCCGCCGGCCTTCTGGGGCAAGCCGAGCGGCCTGCGCTGCCTGGATCAGGTGGTGGCCGACGTCTGGCAGGAGGGCTGGAGCCACCACATCACCCGGCTCATGGTGCTGGGCAATCTGGCCACGCTGCTCGACGTGGAACCACGAGAACTGGCGGACTGGTTCTGGATCGCCTACATGGACGCCTGGGACTGGGTGGTGGAACCCAACGTGCTCGCCATGGCCACCTATGCGGTCGGAGGGGTGATGACCACGAAGCCCTACGTGGCCGGCAGCGCCTACATCGACGGCATGAGCGACTACTGCGGCGGATGCGCGTTCAAGCCGGGCAAGGACTGTCCGGTCACGCCGCTCTACTGGGACTTCCTGGGTCG
>CAIOTP010000248.1 GCA_903861235.1 uncultured bacterium
AGGACCAACCCCCACCGGATACGACCGTCTGGGTATCGGTGATGGTCAGGGTGCCGTCCGTAATGATCAGAGTGACCGTGCTGCCCACAGTGATTGAAGCCGTGGTGCCAGCGAACGGCACGGAGTCATCCTCGATGGGGCCACACGGGCCGCCGTGGCTGGCAAAGGTAAGGTCGCCGCTTGGGCTCCAGGCCTGGACAAAGCGCGCTTCGCCCATCGCCGTGAGGGCTGTGATCACCTCGGTCACCGGGCCTTCGCCGCCGCGGGCGCTCTCCCCGTTGTACATGCGCTGCAGGCCCATCAGCGCGGCGTCGGCCTCGTCTTCCAACAGGCCGCTCACCATCGTCAACAGGGAGGAGGGGTAGCCCTCCGGATCCTTTGTGCACAGTGTGTCTTCGGCTTCGGTCTGGGTGCCGAGGCCGAGCATCACGACGCGGCCGATCGCTGGGAGGTGGGGCACCACCAGACCATCGAAGACGTCGAAGCGGACGCCGGCGTTGGTGAGGATGAGGGTCTCCACCTGCAGGTGGTCGCAATGTTTGGCCACATGGGAAACAAGGTGCGCGGCATGAACGGCCCCCGCCGACTGCCCCCAGACGTGCAGGCGGAGCGGCGGCCTGCCGACCCCGGCACGACCGGCGTTGAGCGCGTCGAGGAAGTAGCTGCCGCCGTAGGGCTCATCCGGGTCGTCCTGCGGCGGGTTCTCCCGGTAGGCGCCAGCGGCCTTGTCCATCATCTCCTTCCAGGCCTTCGCCGCCAGCCGGCGCAGCCGAGAGACCCGCAGCACCTCCTCGATCACAGTGGCCCAAAGCCCGTGGTGAATTCCTGCGTGTACGCGCCAGACGGTCTGGATCAGGGCCTCCCAGGCGCGCGCACGCCTCCTTCCAACCACCCCCTGCCTTAGGGCAACAGAACGAAACACCGCGCGGAGCTCCCGGCTCAGTCCACCTCCGCCCTCGGTCTGGTGATCCCCGCTCTCCCCCTCCCCTTCCAGGTCCTCATCGCCAAACTGTACGCGGGGCGGTGGTTCGCCCTTCCACAGGGCTGCCACCGCCTTCAATGGAATGGCCTCCTCGGCCGGGACATCGAGGTGTGTCCGAAGCGTTTGTTCACACACGAAGGCCTGCTTCTTCAGCTTCCTGGGCAGCCTCAGCCCGTCCTCCGTCTCCTTCTTGTCGTCATTCTCCCCCAGGTTATCAAAGACGCGCAAAATCCAGGGCCGGGTCTCCCAGATGACGCAGACCGACGGCATCATCAGGGTGGCGGCCTGCCAGTTGAGGATGCGCTTCGCGTCGGCCCCGGCCTGCCGCTCGCCGTTGAGGCCGCCGTGGAGGTACAAAAAGACATCGGTGCCCTGCGCCAGCACGGCGACCTGGCCCTTCACTGTCTCGGGCGTGGATGAATAGAAGCCACCGCCACTGAGCCGACCGCCTTTGCCGAGGTTCAGGTAATGCAGGGGATCCAGGTCGGGCGGACCAGAAGCGGCGTCGGCGCCCTCGCACTTGGGGTCAACGCCAAGGCCGTGCGGCGCGGGGGAATTGAGGAGGGGATCAGCAGGCATCGGGGAGCTCCCTTCACAAAGACGGAGGCAGACTATCGGACTGGGCAGGCTCGGGCCACCAAGAGCGACGGCTCCGCGTTCCGATTCCGGCCCCGGGCCTGTTGGCGATCCGGCTCAGCGGCTCAGCCCGATCGCGCCAGCAAGGCCGCCAGTCCGCCCTGGAGATCGGCCGAAGCCGGCAGTCCGCGCCGGGCCGACAGCGCCATCAGGATCTGCAGCAGCACCTGCGGCGGATCGAGGTGGGGGTTCACCCGCTCCTCGTGGCGGGGATCGGCGGGGTCACACCAGGAGGCCGGCGTCAGGGCCACAAAGGCGCGACAGGCGATCGGCCGGTGGGCATAGGCCCGACAGCGCCCCGCGTCGTCCAGCAAGGGGCAGGGCTGCCGACGGGCCCGCCACCGACGCGGATCGCGGTCGGCGGCCTGG
>CAIOTP010000249.1 GCA_903861235.1 uncultured bacterium
ACATGGCCACGGCCTCGCGTCCGTTGACCGCCTTCCACGCCACCTGACACCCGGGCATCCGCTCCACGCAGAGTCGAAGCGCCTCCAGCGCGATCGGCAGATCGTTGACCAGACCGATTCTCACGGCACCGCCTCGCCCACCAGGTCCGCCACGGTGTTCAGAAAGGTGCGGTCATGGAACGAGCCCTTGGTCAGATACGCGTTCGCGCCAGCCTGCAGCCCCGCCTCACGGTCCTCCTCCCGATCCTTGTAGCTCACGATCGCCACCGGCATTCGCACGAACCTCGGGTCCCTTCGCATCGCCCGGACCAGTTCGATCCCGTTCATGCGAGGCATGTCCACATCGGTCACCAGCATGTCGAAACGGCCGGCGCAGAGCTGGTTCCACGCGTCGACGCCGTCCACGGCCACCGCCACCTGGTAGCCGGCCCGTTGGAGCATCTGTCGCTCCACCTCGCGCACGGTGATCGAATCCTCCGCGACCAGGATGCGCCGGCGGCCCCCGGTGCCCGAGGTGGCCGCGTCGGCCGCCATGCCGCGCAGGCGTCCGTCGCCGAGACCTCGGCGGATCGAGACCAGCATGTCCTCCACGTCCATGACCAGCAGCGGTGCACCGTCGTCGTCCACGGCGGCGGCGGCCACGTGCGGCACGCGGCCCAGTCGACCGTCCAGCGGCCGCACCACCAGGTCGCGTTCGCCCAGGAAACCGTCCACCAGCAGGCCGGAACGCTCCGATTCGCCCCCCAGCACGAGCACGCTGACGTGGTCCGAGGCAGGCGAGACTCCGCCGGTCCATTCCAGGAATTCGGCGCCCTGCACCACGCCCACGGAGACGCCGTCCATGTCGAAGGCCAGTCGCCCCTCGGTCCGAAGCAGGTCGGCCACCGGAATCCGCTCGATCCTCTCGATCCTGGCCAGCGGGAAGGCCAGCGTCTCCCCGCTCACCTTGACCAGGGCGGCCCGGATCACGCTCAGGGTGATGGGCAGGCTCAGCACGAAGGTGGTCCCACGACCCGGCTCGCTCTCCACCCGCACCCGGCCCCCGAGTTCGCGCATGGTCTGGTGCACCACATCCAGACCCACGCCACGCCCACTCACCTCGGTCACGGCGCCAGCGGTGGAGAAGCCGGGCAGGAAGAGGAACTCCAGCAGTTCCGCCTTGCCCAGTCCTGCGGCCACCTCAGCGGACTGCAGGCGCCGATCGATCACCTTCGAACGGATGCGTTCGGGATCGATGCCGCGGCCGTCGTCCCGCACCCGGATCTCCAGCATGCCCGCATGGTGACGGGCCTCCAGCCGCATGGTCGCGCTCTCGCCCTTGCCGGCCGCTCTTCGGTCGGCCGGAGACTCCACGCCGTGGTCCACGGCGTTGCGAAGGATGTGGTTCAGCGGCGCGTCCAAGCGGGCCAGGATGTCGCGGTCCACCGGGGTCTGAAGTCCTTCGATCTCGAATCGGACCTGCTTGCCCAGCATGCGCGCAATGTCCCGGACCATGCGCGGAAAGCCGGCGGTGGCGTCGCCGAAGGGGCGCATGCGGCTGCCGACCACCTCGTGGTAGAGGCGTTCGCTGACCTCCTCCGTGCGACGGAAGGTGCCCTCGAGCAGGCCGGTGAGCCGGGCGAGGGATCGTTCCAGATCCGTCCAGCGTTCCGCCTGCCCGGCGCCTGGATCCACGGACGCCCGAAGCGACCGCAGGCGGGCCCGCAGTTCACGCAGACCCTTCTGCACCTGCGGAAAGCGGCGGCCCTCGACCATGCTCTCGCCCGCCAGTTGCATCATGCGGTCCAGATTGTCGGCGTTGACCCGGACGGTGCGAGCTTCGGTGCCGGCAGGTTCGGCGGTCTTCGGCCGTGCAGGCTGCGGCTCGGAGGCCGCCGGCACGATCGCCTCCGCGCCCGGGGACGTCGGCACATGCACCACCGGCAGAGCCTGGGGCTGCCGTGACGTTGGGGGGAACGCAGGGGCGGTGTCGGTGGGCGCACTGAGGGCCGTCACCAGTTCGTTGATGGCGGCCGCATGCTCCGCGTTCCACACGGGAACATCCGGCTCCCGGATGGTCTGGAGCGAAGTCAGCAGGTCGGTCCCCTGAAGCAGCTGCTGGACGCGGACCGGAGTGCACGGCTCGGCGCCCTTCTGCACGCGCACCAGCGCGTCCTCCATGGCGTGAGCCAGGGCCACCACGGGCTCCATGCCCACCACCCGACCTGCGCCCTTGATCGAGTGCGCCGCACGCATGATCGCCGTCACCGGCGAGAGGTCCGCGGGGTCGGCCTCCAGGGCCAGAAGTCCGGTGTTGAGCGCCTGGCCGTGGCTCTCCACTTCGGCACGGAACAGCTCGAACAGGTCCAGTCCTCCGAATCCGCTCATGTCGCCGCAGCCTCCCACCCCGCACGCAGCGCCTCGGGATCGAGCACGGCCACGTCGCTTCCCTCCACATGGACCAGCATCCGGCTGGCGGTGCCCTTGCCGCGGGCCACGGTCATGGGAGCCGGACGCATGTCGCCGGTGGGCACGGAGAACACGCCCTCCACCTCGTCCACCTCGAAGGCCCAGCCTCGGCCCGCAGGCCCCAGCATGACGAAGCGGGAGGTGGCCGCCGGGGTCGGAGCCGCGGGAAGATCGAGCAGCCGTTCGATCGAGGCGGCGAGCACGATTTCGCCCTCGTGAGCGACCAGGCCACGGAAGGCCGGCTGATGGCGGTGCGGCACGCGACGCAGAGGCGTGGGGAGGAAGATGCGCTCCACGGCCGTCGCGGGAAGGCCGAATCGCTCGACCGCCACGCGGAACACCAGCAGCGAAGCCTGCGCACGCGGGGCCTCCGATATCGGTGCGGCCAGTGCGGCCGTCTGCTCGTCGAGGGCCGCGTCCGCCAGAGGCCTCGCGATCATGGGTTCGGTGGTCGGCCGTGCGGGAGGGGTCACTCGGGGGCCTCCTGCCGCATGGCCCTGCGTGCCCGGCGCCTCAGGCGCTCGGCCGCGTCTTGATCACCACGCCGCTCCGCCAGTTCGCCCGACTGCAGCAGCGCCATCGAGTGCATGGGCTCAAGGTACAGCACACGATCCAGACTGGCCTCGGCGTCCTCGAAACGTCCCTGGGCCAGTTCGATCGCGGCGCGAAGCCACCACGCGTCCGCCTGCAGGGGATGTGCGGCCACCCAGAGCACCACCCCGCGATGCGCCGTCTGCAGGTCGCCTGCGTCCGCCAGGGAGCGGAGGTCCTCCAACGATCCGTGATCGTGGCGGGCAGGAGCGGGATCGTTCGTGACGGCCGTGTCCCGACGGGGCGACGACATCCGGAGCTTGGTGTCGGCCGCGCCCATGTCGGCACGCTCCAGCGCAAACGCGCCCCGCAGGTCCAGCCAACGGAAGTGACCGCGCCAGATCGAGTCAGGATCCGCGTGACCCACGAAGAGCAGGCCACCTGGACGCACGGCGCGGACCAGTCGCTGCTGAAGCCGTGACCGGGCGGCTCCGTCCAGATAGATGGCCATGTTCCTGCACATCACCGCGTCGAATGGATCGCCCAAGTCGGCCTCCAGCGCGTCGGCGTGCATCCATTCGATCATGGCCAACGCGTCGGGATGGAGTCGCAGGCCACCTTGGGGCAGGGGCTCGAACCATCGGCCGGCCCAGCTGGGCAAGGGCGATCGCTGGCCCAGCGGGGACACGCGGCCCTCCGCCGCCTTCCGCAGAGCCGCCGCGTTGCGATCCAGGGCCACGATCCGCGTGTTGCCTGCGTGCCTTCCCACGCTCGCGGCTGCCGCCGCCATGGAGAAGGGCTCCGCTCCCGAAGCGCACCCGAGGCTGGCCATGCGCAGTGGTGCGGAGCCGGTGATCCGTTCCCGAAGGCACTCGAAGGCGGGACCGTGTCGGAAGAGCCAGGTCTCCGGCGGCACGGCATGGCTCAGGAGCGACTGGGCCTCGGCAGGATCCGCAGCCAGACGACGCACAAGCTCCGCCTCGGAGAGCCGCAGCTTCGCTGCACGAGCTCGGGCCTCCTGCAGCAGGAGGAGCTCGGTGCCCTGCTCCAGGGCGTGCGTCCGGCGGACCCATGCCTCGAGGTCGCTCATCCGTCGTCCGTGTCCGCCTGGGCAAGACCCAGGATCGCCGGGCCATGGAGCAGGCGGGGGTGGGCTTTCGCCAGCCCGGCGGGGTCGAACAGCAGCACGCCTTCGCCCGGGCCTTGCATCACCCCGCCCAGGAAGGGCATGTCGGGCAGCCCGTCGGCGGGCGCCCAGGAGGCGCCTCGGTCCACCTCCGCCACGCCCTCCACCGCGCTCACCCGCAACGCGAAGCTGGCCCACGCCGCGTCGGTTCCTGTGGTGTCGGCACCGTGCATCAGGATCATGCGGGCGCCCACGGCCTGCGGAACGCCGGCGCCGCCCAGAAGGTGCGAGGCGTCGACTGCAGGGAGCAGCTGACCGTGGTAGTCCAGCAGTCCGGCCAGCCACGCCGGTCCCCCGGGGGCGGGCTTCAGCCGCACGAGAGGGCACACTTCGCGGACCAGGCCCAGATCCACGGCAAGGGCTCGTCCGTCCACGCGAAAGCGGAGCGCACGCATGACTTCAGGATAGGTCCTCAGTCGGCCAGCGCCCGGCGCAGCTCGCGGATGGCGTCCAGGCGCTCGAAGAAGATCTCCACCAGCTCGGGATCGAAGTGGCGACCCGAGTGGGCACGGACCTCGTCCAGCACGCGTCGTTCCTCCCACGCCGGCTTGTAGCACCTGGGACTGGCCAGGGCGTCGACGACATCGGCCAGACCCACGATCCGCGCGAAGAGCGGGATCTCCTGGCCCTTCTTGCCCCCGGTGCGCGGCAGCCCGGTGGTGGGGTCCGGAATCGGATTGCCGTGCACGTCCACGTCGCCGGGGTAGCCCGAGCCGTCCCAGCGCTCGTGGTGGTTCAGGGCCACGTCGCGGGCCACCTCGTCCACCTCCGTCGGATTGTCCAGGAAGAATCCCGCCCCGATGATCACGTGCCGCTTGACTTCGGTGAACTCCTCGGGCGTCAGCGGCACGCCGCGGGGCTTCTTCAGGATGCGGTTGTCGATGCCCACCTTGCCCACGTCGTGCAGCTTGGCAGCGATGCGAAGGCGGTCCCGCTGCCGCTCGAAGGCCGGGCCCTCCAGTCCGCGGCGCTGGGCCCAGCCCTCGAAGAGGATGGCCGACATGCCCGCCACCTTCTCGGTGTGCTTGCCCGTCTCGTCGGGATCGATGGTCTCCGTCATGCGGAGCATGCGGCTGATGATGCTCTCGGTGAGCTGCGTGCGCTCGATCGCCACGGTGGCCATGCTCGCGAAGTGCCCCAGCAGCGTCACGTCGTCGTCGTGGAATCGCTGCCGCGGCCGGCCGTTGCCGTCCAGGGGGTTGATCACCTGCAGCACGCCCACCACCCGGCCCATGCTGGTGCGAAGCGGCATGGCCAGCACGCTCCGGGTGCGGTAGCCCGTCATCTGGTCGAAGCTTCGGTCGAAGCGGTAGGGGGCCCGCGCATCCAGCTCGTAGGCGTCGGGCAGATTCACGGGTTCGCCGCTGGCGCTCACCCAGCCGGCGATGGAACCGTCGCCCACCGGCAGAAGGAAGCTGCTGAAGCGGGGCGTGTCGCCCATCTGGCGGTCCAGCGTGTCGTTCTGCGCGTAGGCGAAACGCAGCAGCTTGCCCTCGCGGATGTAGATCGTGCCCGCGTCCGCGTGGATGAGCCGCCGGGCCTCCTTCAGGATGCGGTCCATGAGCACGTGGAAGTCCTGGAGCTTGTTGAGCTCCATGGCCACCTGCACCAGGCCCTCCACCCGGCTTCGCTGGGTGTGCTGGTCGGCCTGCAGCGAGCTCCGCATGTGCTCGAGCAGTCGGTTCGCCTCCTCCAGATCCCGGCCGCGCTCGCGCAGCCTCACCTGGAGCCGCTGCAGAGCGGCCTCGTTCTCCTGATCGCGCCGCACGGACGTCGCCAGACGCGCGAGCGTCCGGAGTCTGGACTGCAGCTCTTCCGGGTTGGCGCCGCGGTGCGCCACGTCCTCCGCGCCCACCGCCACGGCCGCGGCTCGCACCAGCGGGTCCGGGGTGGGTGCGAGTGCCAGGGTGGGCAACGCTCGGGTCTCGGGAGCCGCCTGCAGGTGACGCAGCAGATCGAAGGGCGCGGCATCGCCTCCCGACACGTCCACCGCGATCACGCTGGCCGCCATGCGGACCACGCGCTCGAACGCATCCGGCCCCCGGGGCAGCTGCCGGACCTCGAAATCCTGTGGATCGCACGCGGCCCGCAGCAGGTCCATGGTCCAGGCCTCGTCCGAAACCAGAGCCACCAGCACGCGATCCCAGCCCTCGCGACGGGCCTGGCTGGGCGGCGTTCCTCCGGCACTTCCGTCGGGCATGACCGCATCCTACGCTGTCGCTGCCATGGTGACATCCGCCCAGCACATCGAAGGCGTCTGTCATGTCTTCCTCGCCATGGAGGTGGGCATGGCCATCGATCTGGCGCAAGCCGAGGCGAAGCTCCGGGGTGCGGGTCGCATCCGGCTTCCGCTGGTCCGCAATCCCGGCGGTGCGGACTGGAGCAGTGCACCGCTTCGGCTGGAGCAGGAGGCGCCTCCCATCGAGCTCGAGGGTCACCGCGTGCAGCCGCTGGTGCAGGTCAGCCTTTACGACTTCGGGGCCGTCAGTCTGGCCTACCGCGTGCCGTTCCGTGCCGACGCCGCGGCGTTGGCGTGCCTGTCGGCCGGGGCCGCCGGGCACGCTGCGCTGGTGGCGGACGCGCGGGCTCGCGTGGCGGCGCTGACCCGATCCATGGGTGACGCGATCCAGCGTCCCTGCGTCCGCGAGGGGATCGAGGACTATCTCGTGTTCGTGGTGCAGGGGGCCGAGGGCGCGGCAGGTGCGGCCACCCTCGCGGGCCTGGGCGAGGCCCGCATCGCCGGCATCCTGCGGGCGGAGTCGGGTCAGCTGTCGGAGCAGGAGGTGCGCGACTGCCTGTCGGCGAGCGTGAGCTATGCGCCGTCGGACACGGCCGTCATCGACTGGAACGCCGCGCTGGTGGTGGATCACGAGCCGCAGGCCACGCTCGACGTGCTCGAGTTCGCCAACGTGGAGCTGCTCGAGTACCGGCTGCTCGACGAGCAGCTGGACGCCTCGCTGGACGAGGCCCACCGCACGCTCATGCGGCGCCGCGGCGCCACGCTGGGCTGGCGGGCGGCGCATCGCGATCTGGAGCGGCTGGCGGACCTGCAGATGGACGCGGCGATCCTCTACGAGGAGATCAGCAACGCCCTGAAGCTCCTGGGTGACCAGTTCCTGGCCCGGCTCTACCGGGCGGCCAGCCGGCGCATGCATCTGGACGAGTGGGAGCGGACCACCCTCCGCAAGCTCGAGACGCTGGACTCGATCCACGACAAGCTGGCCACGGAGCAGGGCTCGCGCAGGGCCGAGATGCTCGAATGGATCATCATCATGCTGATCAGCGCCGAGATCGTGTTCTCGCTGGTGCAGTTCCTGCAGCGTTGATCGCCGCAATGGGACCGGTGGGATTCGCACCCACACGCCGGCTTCCCGGCCGCGGCTTTTAAGGCCGCTGCGTCTGCTGTTCCGCCACGGTCCCGAGGGAAAGCCTATCCGCGGCGTTCAGCCGTCCACGCGCGGTGCGTGCCAGCCGCCCTCGGGCAGCAGCACCTCGTTGACCGCCTCGGGACCCCATGTGCCCGGCTGGTACCGGTGCACCGGCACGGCGTTGCCCAGGATCGGGTCCACGATGCGCCAGGCCTCCTCCACGCAGTCCTGCCGCGCGAAGAGCGTCTGGTCGCCGCGCAACGCGTCGCCCAGCAGCCGTTCGTACGGCGTCATCTCGTCCGCCTGCTGGTCCACGGCCTTGAGCTCGAGCGGCTGGCCCACCATGCGCTCGCCATCGCTCTTGACCTGGATGTTCATGCCGATCTCGATGCGGGGGCTGAACAGGAACCGCCAGTAGTTGTGCGGCGGCTTCTGCTCGTTGGGGAACACCACGGCGGGCGGGCGGTGGAACTCCACGCGCACCTCGGTGGCGGTCATGGGCATGCACTTGCCGGCGCGGAGGAAGATGGGCACGCCCGCCCATCGCCAGTTGTCCACGTGCACGCGGACCGCGGCGTAGGTCTCCACCTGGCTGTTCGGCGCCACGCCCTCCTCCTTCAGGTAGCCCTCGAACTGCCCCCGCACCACGTCGTTGGGGCCGAGCGTGCGGATGCTGCGGAAGAGCTTGATCTGCTCGTCGCGCACGCGCTCCATGTCGGGCCAGTAGGGGGGCTCCATGCAGAGGAACCCCACCACCTGCATCAGGTGGTTCTCGATCACGTCGCGGATGGCGCCGGCCGAGTCGTAGAAGCGGCCGCGCCCCTCCACGCCGAACTTCTCCGCCATGGTTATCTGGATCTGCTTCACGTGGTCGCGGTTCCAGAGCGGCTCCAGGAAGGCGTTGGCGAAGCGCGTGAACAGGATGTTCTGCGTCGCCTCCTTGCCCAGGTAGTGGTCGATGCGGAAGATGTCGCGCTCGGCGTACACGGCATGCAGCGTCGCGT
>CAIOTP010000250.1 GCA_903861235.1 uncultured bacterium
GCTGCAGGGCGAGGATCGCCGCCGCCTTCACGCTGTCGCTGGGGTCGAGCAGCAGCGGCTCGACCAGCGGACCGAGCCCCTCGATCCGCGCCCGGCCGCCCACGATCGCAGCCGCGAAGCGCACGCCGGGATTGGGGTCGCCGAGACCGCGGCGCACCGCCGGCTCCAGCACCGACGCGTCACGCTCCATGGCCTCGATGGCGATCGCCCGGATCTGCGCGTCGGCGGCGCGCGACGCCTCGTCGAGCAGCTGCCTGGCGTTGCGCGCGGGGCTCGAGGAACTGCTCACCGGCAGCTGCGGGCGCATGCGCTGCGTCACGCTCAGCTGCACGCTTCCGTCGTTGGTGATGCTCTGGTCCTTGCTGCTCCACGTGGGCATGCGGCCGCTCTGGTCGACGCCGCTGCAGGCCACCAGCGCCATGGCCAGCGCGCCGGCCGCGGGAAGGCGAGGCACGCGCCGCAGCGTCATCAGGATCGCGCCGAGCAACATGGCCCACGATGCTACATCCCCCGCGTGACGGAACACGCTGCCGGCGCCGCCGATCGGCAGCGGGACGAGCAGGCAGCCTTCGGTGAGCGGCGGCAGCGGTCCGGCGAGGCGACGGCCGAAGCGGTCGAAGCCGGCGGTCACGCCGGTGTTGGCGACGCGCACCATGGGCACGCGATGCTCGATCGTGCGCCAGCGCGCCGCCTGCTCGTGCTGTGCACGACCAGGGGCGAAGTCGCCGAACCATCCGTCGTTGGAGAGGTTCACGAGCGCCTGCGCGCCCTGACCCGCGGAGACGATCGCCTGCACCGCGCGCGACACGGTGTCCTCGAAGCAGATCGGCACGCCCAGACGCACGGGTCCGCACGCCGCTTCGACCGTGAGCAGCCGAGGCGCCTCGCCGGCCTGCAGGTCGAAGCGCATGCCGCGCGCCCCCAGGTCCAGCAGCCGCTCCTCGAGCCACTTCCACCTGGAGATGTAGGGCATGGTCTCGCCGAAGGGCGTGAGCAGGATCTTGTCCACCCGATCGAAGTCGCCGGGCCCCCGCAGCAGGTAGCCGCTGTTGAACTGTCGCCGCCACACGTAGCGGTCGCCCTGCACGCCCAGCCCGATGTAGGCCGCGCTGCCCAGCAGGATCGGCGTGCCGCGGGCCGCCAGCGTTTCGATCGGCGCCACGTAGCGGTCGCCAGGCCAGAGCCCCCGCTCTCGCTGCAGCAGGATCGCGTCCGGTTCCAGTCCCACGCCGGGCACCACGGTCTCCGGCCAGACGACCAGGTCCACCCCGCGACCCGCCGCTCGCTCGGCCTCCAGAGCCGCGGAGGTGCGCGTCAGCAGGAATTCCACCTGCGCATCCTGGCGCCGACGGTCGGGGGAATCCTTGTTGCTCTGCGGCACGCTCGGCTGCACGGCGAGCAGCCGCAGCGAGCGAGCCTGCGGCCCGGGCACCTCGGCCAGACGGGCCCAGCCGTACAGCATGCAGGCGGCCAGCAGACACGCCGCCATCGCCGCCCCGCGCCGGGCGCGGTCGTGACGCCACCCCACGCGAAGTCCGTCCGCCAGGGCGCCCGCGATCACCGCGGGAATCACCGACATGCCCGCCTCGCCCAGGAGGTCGGCGGCCTGCGCCAGCGGCAGCCACTCGACGAGCGGCTGTGCGGGCATGAACCAGGGGTAGCCCTCCAGGAACACGCGGCCCCGGCACCACTCGCATGCGGTGAGCAGCACCACGGTGCGCAGGGCGAGCGGCCATCGCGCCCGGGAAGGCATGGACTCGGTGCGGGCCAGCGCCCAGACGAAGAGGCCGTCGAAGAGGGCCATGGTGGCGGCCAGCGCCGGCAGACCCGCGTTGCTCACCTCCCCGATCCACTGCTCCAGCCAGAGCCAACGGCCGAAGGCGACCACGATCGCCACCAGCATCGCACGACGCACCGCGCCGCCGTCGCCCTTCTGCCGTGCCGCCGCCGCCTCCGCCGCGACCAGCGTGATCGGCGCCCACGCCACCAGCGCACACGCCCACCAGCCCACCGGTGCCACCGCAAGGCAGCCCAGCGTCGACCCCACGGCAGCCAGCGCCGAGGGCCGGATCCAGCGGGTCACAGCGCTCATGCCGTCACTTGTTGGCGAAGTCGATCACGCGACCGATCTCGCTGCGAAGCTGCGAGCGGTGCACGATCCGGTCCACGAATCCGGCGTCCTTCAGGAACTCGGCCGTCTGGAAGCCCTCGGGCAGTTCCTGGCGGATGGTCTGCCGGATCACGCGGGGGCCGGCGAAGCCGATCAGCGCCCGGGGCTCCGCCAGGATCACGTCGCCGAGCATGGCGAAGCTCGCGGTCACGCCACCGGTGGTCGGGTCGCTGAGCACGCTGATGAAGAGTCCGCCGGCCTCGTCGAAGCGTGCCAGAGCGGCGCTGGTCTTGGCCATCTGCATGAGCGAGAAGCCGCTCTCCATCATGCGGGCACCGCCCGAGCA
>CAIOTP010000251.1 GCA_903861235.1 uncultured bacterium
CATGGGCGGGGCCATGGATCTGGTGGCCGGCGTGAAGCGACGGGTGATCGTGATGGAGCACTGCAACAAGAAGGGCGAGAGCAAGGTGCTGCCCAGGTGCACCCTGCCGCTCACCGGCGTGGCCTGCGTGGACATGCTCGTCACCGACCTGTGCGTGATGGAGTTCGACCGCGTCAAGGGCCGCTTCCGCCTGATCGAGGTGGCCCCGGGCGTGACCGCCGACGAGGTGAAGGCGAAGACGCCGGCCGAGATCCTGGTGGATCGCGAGCCGGCGCCCATGTCGCTGTGACGGCCCCCGGAGGGGCCGGAATCAGAGTTCCTTGACCCGGTGCTTCATCTGCGCCTTCAGGCGCATGATGATGCTGGAGTGCATCTGGCTCACGCGGCTCTCGGAGAGGTCGAGCGTGAGCCCGATCTCCTTCATGGTCATCTCCTCGTAGTAGTAGAGGATCAGGATGAGCCGCTCCGCGCGGCTGAGACCCTTGGTGAGCAGCTGCTGCACGTCGCCGCGGTGCAGACGGTCCAGGGGGCGGTCCTGCCGCGCATCCTCGATCACGTCGATCTCGCGGCCCTCCTTGCCCGAGTCCGCGTCGTTCCACTTGCGGTGCATGCTCACCACGCCGACGGGCCGGCTGTCGCGGCAGAGCTTGGCGAACTCCTCGGGCGAGACGTTCAGGCGGTTGGCCACCTCGGCGTCGGTGGCCTTGTGACCCTCCTCCATCTCGATGGTCTTGCGGACCCGCTCGAGCTTGGCCGTGCGGCTGCGCACGAGGCGCGGCACCCAGTCCATGGCACGGAGCTCGTCGAAGATGGCGCCGCGGATGCGCTGGGCACAGTAGGTCTCGAACTTCACGCCGCGGTCGGGATCGAAGGCGTCGATGGCGTCCATGAGGCCGAAGAGGCCGGCGCTCATGAGGTCCTCCACATCCACCTCGCTCGGCAGCCGCTTGTGCAGCCGCTCGGCGGTGAACTTGACCACGTCGAGATACCGCTCGATCAGGCGGTTCCGGAGGGCCTGCCGCGAGACGCTCTCCGCGGGCAGGCCGCGATAGCAGCGCCACGCCGCGTCGACGGCCTCCGGCGTGTCCAGGGGCATGGTCTCGGGCGAGGGCCGGGGCGCAGCGACGGCGCGACGCGACGCGGACTTCCTTCCCGTTGGACTGGCCGATGCGGTCTGGGGGGTGCGGCTTCCGGAACCGGCTGCCTTCCTGGCGGCTGGACGGGAAGCGGAACTTGCCTTGGACATGCGGTCGCTCCTTGACCAAACGTCCCGAACATGGGGCGGCGGCGCCGCCCTTCCAGTGAAGCGGGCATCATGCCCGCCACCGTGCGCGCCGAATCCTTGGCCCGCACGATGGCGGCAGCATAATGGATCCGCCGCGCGGTGCAAGTGCCGGACGGCCGCTTCCCGAAAGATTCACGAAACGGGCGCGGGCGCCGCTGCGCGTTCGAGCCAAGCCTCGGAGGCCGGCGCCAGTTCCCCGTTGGAGGTGCTTCCGTGCGCCACCCAGGCCAACGCCAGGCCCGACTCGGCGAGCACATGCAGGGCCGGGTCCAGACTGGCCGCAAGGTCCACGCGTGAAAGCACCGCGTGCGTGGCGCCCAGGCGGGTGAAGACCTCCACCTGGCGTCGCAACGACTGCGGATCGGCGTCCGCCGCCAGCACCGCACACACCAGCGTGGGCTCCAGGCTCTCGATCGCACGGGCGTGCGCCACCAGCCGGTCACCGTCCCGAGGACCCACCCCCTGCAGGTCCACCAGCACCAACGAGCGATGGCCGAGCGAGCCGGCGATCTCCGCCAGCGCCGCCGCATGCAGCGCCGATCGGGCGGGAAGGCCGGTGGCGTCGGCCAGTCGTCGAAGCGGTTCGGCATGGATCTCGTCGCCGGCGGACACCAGGCCCACGGTGCAGCCCTCGCGCCCGTGCAGGCGGCCGGCCAGGCCGCCGACCACGCGGGTCACGCCGCTGCCGGGAACTCCCACGAAGGCCCATCGCTCGGACCGCGTCCGCCCGGGTGCAGGCGTCTCCAGACGCACCGGCGGGCGAAGACCACGCCGGGTTTCCTCGGCTCCCGCCCGGATCGCCAGCACGGAGGCCAGCAGCCGCAGCCGTGCCCGCTGGGCCCGTGCGGCGGGTCGGATGGGCCGCACCGCCAGTTCCACGCCGCCGCGCCAGCGGGATTCGGTGCGCCTCCAGTGAACGATCTCGAAGCCCGAGGGACAGCGGGCGTGCGCCTGCTCCAGGGCGTGGCGTTCGGATCGGCCGTTGCAGCGAATGGGGTCGGTCACGGGGTTCTCCTGCGGTCTCAGGCGGGCAGCGTCTCTTCGATCTCCAGACGGCAGTCCTCGGGCACCTCGCCACGGCCGAGCACCGTGACGTCACCCAGTCGGCCACGGAGCGCGCGGCTCACGGTCTCTCGAAGGCGATCCGGCGTGACCACCACGGCGGGAGCGCCTCGCTCGAGCAGCCTCCGCAGCCCCGGCGCCGCGGAACGCACCAGTCGCTCGGCGATGGCCGCTTCGGGCACCACGCTGCGTTCCGCGGCGCGAAGCGCGGCGGAACTCTCGAGCGCGTCCGCATCGAGCCACACCGCCTGCAGCGTGCGATTGGCCGGACCGGCCTGACGAAGCAACCGCTCGCACAGATCGCGGGCTCCGACCGCCCTGGCGCGCTCGATGGCGCGGGGAAGATCAGGAGCGGCGTGTGCCGCCTCGGCGATCCGCTCCATGTCGCGGATGGACAGGCCGTCGCGCAGGAGTCCCTGGAGCAGTCCTCGGACGCGCTCGAGCGGCCAGGCGGGTGGGGACAGCAGATCCGCCGCTCGCGGGGCCGTGCGACGGAGCCGGTCGAGCACCCGGCCCGCTTCGTCCACCCCGACCAGTTCCCAGCCGCGTCGCCGCATGATCTCCATCAGGTGCGAGGCCAGCAGCGGTCCGCTCTCCAGGGCCGTCAGGCCCCGGGCCTCGAGCTCACCTCGACGCGCCGCATCGACCCAGCGAGCCGGCAGTCCGAAGGCAGGCTCCACGGCCGGCTCGCCCTCGACCGAAGGCTCGCCACCCCGCGCGTCCATGACCAGCAGTCGGCCGGGCCGGAGCGTGCCCGCTCCCACCACCGCCTCCCGAAGTCGTATGCAGTAGGCGTTCGGATCGAGCGATGCGTCGTCGCGGATGCGCACGGCGGGCAGCGTCAGCCCCAGCTCCTCCGCCAGTCGCCGCCGCACGCCCGCCACCCGATCGAGCAACCCACCCGGGCCTTCCGCCGCCAGAGGAAGCAGTCCCAGGCCCAGGTCGATCGAGACCGGCTCGATGGCCAGGGCCCGATCGAGTTCCGCCTCGCGGTCCGGCGCAGGCGAGCCCGCGGCGGCGCGAGCCACTCGGCCGGTCCAGATCGCCGCGGCAGCCACCAGGACAGCCGCCAGGAGCAGCGGCACCGTGGGCAGCGGCGTGAGCGAGAGGAAGCCCAGAAGTCCCGCCACCAGCCAAAGCGCCGCGGGCCTTGCGGCCAGTTGCCGGGGGATCTCCTCGCCCAGCGAGCGGCCGCTTGCGGCCTTGGCGCTCACCAGGCCGCTGGCGGTGGCCACCAGGAAGGCGGGCACCTGAGTGACCAGGCCATCGCCCACGGCGAGCATGGCGAAGCACCGCAGGCTTTCGCCCGCGGTCCAGCCCTTCTGCAGCACGCCCACCAGGAAGCCGCCCACGATGTTCACCAGCACGATCACCAGACCGGCGATCGCGTCGCCTCGCACGAAGCGGCCCGCGCCATCCATGGCCCCGTGGAAGTCGGCCTCGCGAAGCAGCTCCTCTCGACGGCGACGAGCCTCGGCGGCATCGATGGCACCGCTGGCCAGATCCGCGTCCACGGCCATCTGCCGACCCGGCAGCGCGTCGAGCGCGAAGCGGGCGGCCACCTCGCCCATGCGGACCGAGCCCCGGGTGACCACGACGAACTGCACCACGACCAGCATGGCGAACACGCTCAGGCCCACCACAGGATTGCGCCCCGCCGCCAGCAACCCGAAGGCCTCGATGATCGAGCCGGCGCTGGCCGCGGCCTCCGGTGGCGTGGTGGCCTCGCTGCCGAGGATCAGTCGCGTGCTGGCCACGTTGAGCCCCAGCCGCAGCAGCGTGGTGCCCAGCACGAGCGCGGGAAACACGCTCAGTTCCAGGGGCCGCCGCATGCCGGCCGCGCTGGCCAGCACCACGCCACTGAGCGCGAAGTTGACGGCGATCAGCCCGTCCATGCCCCAGGCCGGCAGCGGCAGCACCAGCAGCGCCACCACCCCCACGAAGAGCGCGGGCACGACCCACTCCATGCGGACGGGCCGGCTCATGCCAACCTCCATCGCGTGCGGCGGATCGCTCGCGGACGCTCCTCGCGAGCGGCTTCACGCGCCTCGGCGTGGGTCATGCGAAGCATGCGGTCGAATCGGCGCGACGCCAGTCTCCACTGCAGCACACCCATGGCCATCACCGTGAGGAGCGCGGCCACCGCCGCGGCCGCCACGAAGGCGCCCATGGCCCAGAGCCCGTCGTGCAGGCTCCGACCACCCAGCCTGGCCACGCCGGGGAGCCAGGGCAGCGAGGCGAGTGCACCGACGACCAGGGTCACCGTGGCCAGCAGCCCGCTCAGACCGGAGCCGCGAAGCCGATCCATCCACGCCGCACGGCGGAAACCCGGCCGCGCCAGGCGGATCCACGGGCCATGCACCAGCAAGGCGGCGGCCAGGGCCGAGAGGCAGACCGCCAGCGCGCCGGTGATGGCCGGCATGAGCACATCGGTGGCCGAAGGGACCGCGGGCGACGCGGACACGGCGAGCGACTGCCGCAGCCACGCCTTGGCCTCGCCGGTCATGGGACCCGCGGCGATCGAGAGCAGCGCCACGGCCAGCAACCCGCTCACCGCGGACGCCAGCCACGGGGCCCGGGGGCCACGCCCCTTCTCGATCGCCTGCCTGCGTCGAGCGGGCGAGGCCTCGAACACACGGTCCTCTCCGCCACTCATCGCGGGCCTCCCTGGGCGATCCATTCCATGGACCGCCGCACCAGTTCCTGCTGAGCGGCCCACGCCGTGGCCATGGAAGCGGCCAGCATGCCCATGCCCATGGCGGCCCGTGCACCGAAGCCGCCACCGAGCGTGACCAGGCGGGGTGCCGCTCGCACCACGGCCCCGCCGATCACGGTGCCCGCCAGCGTGATCGCCAGCACCGGCATGCAGGCACGAAGACCCACCTCGAACGCCGCGTCGAGCGCTCCGCCCAGACGCTCGGGCGAACGGAACCACACCTGGGCCGGACCTGCCCGCACCGCGGCCAGCACCACGGCGTCGACGCCGCCCACGGACACGAAGCCGATCGCCGCTGCCCAACCCATGAGCGCCTGCACCGGACCGCCGTCCACCTCGCCGGTGGGATCGACATGCTCGCCCATGGACATGCCCATCTGCTCCGCGGCCACCCGGCCTGCCAGACGGAGCGCCTCCACGGAGATGGCCGCGACACCGCCCAGGCAGATGCCGGCGAGCAGTTCCTGCGGCGCCCATCTCCACCACGGCGAAGCGGGTGCCTCGGCAGCCGCTCCGAGCGGCATGGCGATCCACGCGGCCGAAAGCGCGAGCACCACGCGAAGCACCATGGGCATGCGGGTGAAGGCCGGCGCCATCCATGCGGCTCCAGCCACGCGAAGCATGGCGGGCACGGCGGGAAGAAGCGGCTCCAACGGCACGGACGCGGTCACACGCCCCCCCAGCAACGGACCGCGAAGTCCATCAGCTTGGCCGCCATCCAGCCCATGAGCAGCAGGGCGGCGATCGCGGTAGCCAGGAGCCGCGGTGCGAATCCCGCCGCCGCATCGTGGACATTCGTGAGTGTCTGCAGCATGCCGGAGAGCAGTCCCGATCCCACGGACACCAGCAGCAGAGGCAACGCCACCACCAGCGCCACCACCAGCGCCGAATGCAGCATGGGCAGCAGGCCGGCCTCGCTCACGCAGGACCTCCCTGCAGGATGCCCGACACCAGGCCCGCGGACACCATGGCCCATCCGTCGACCGCCACGAACAGCATGAGCTTGAGCGGAAGGCTCACCATCTGCGGCGGTGTCATGAACATGCCCAGGCTGGCCAGCGTGGCGGCCACGGCCAGGTCGATCGCCAGGAACGGCAGCAGCACCTTGAAGCCGAGCATGCACGCCACCCGCAGCTCGTTGAGCGCAAAGGCGGGCACGAGGGTGCCGGTGGAGATGTCCCGACGAGCCGGAGGCGCCGAAGGATCGACCGTGTCCCCCCGGGACTGCATGACCCTGGCCAGCGTGGCGCCGCCGCCGCTCTTCTCCAACTGGTCGAACATGAAGGACCGCAGGGGCTGCTCCGCGCCCTGCCATGCCGCCACCGGATCCTTGGCGTTGCCCTGCGTCAGCGTGCGGAGCCCCCCGGACCACGCGGCCTCCAGCGTGGGGCCCATGGCGGCGAAGGTGAGCACCGCAGCCAGGCCGGTCATCACCAGCGTGCCCGGCACCGAACCCAGGCCGAGTCCTTGCCGCAGGATGCCCAGCGTGAGAAGGATCCTGGGAAACGCCGTGCACAGCACCAGCACCGCCGGAAGAACCGCCACGGCCACGGCGGTTCCAGCCAGCTCGGCTCCACCCGCGAGCGCCTGAGGCAGCGCGGCGTCCCCGGTCACGAGGCCACCCTCCGGACCAGGCTGGTCGGGGCTTCCGCCGGCTCCGACTCGAACTCCGCCAGCCGCTGGAAGCCCTGACTGCTCTCCCCCACCAGGACCACGCGATCACCGACCTGCACCAGCGAGAGCGAGCGTCCCTTGCCCATGGCGGTCCGGGACAGGATGCGGATGCCGCTCCCCAAGGTCTTCATGCTCGCGGGCCCGCGTCGCCAGCGAGCCCACCCGGCCACCCCGAGTGCCGCGAGCGTGACCAGCACCGGCACCCATGGGAAGTTCGCGGTCGAGGCGGCGGCCTCGGACTGCAGCAGCACCGGACGGGATTCAGGATCCGCAGCCCACGCCGCCGCGGCGAAGGACAGCAACGCTCCTGCAGACAGGGGGAGCGCAAGGCGTGCGCGGCATCGTTCGGGCAGGCGCCGATCCATGGCTGGGCCCAGGTGTCCTCTTCGCCCGGCCCGTGGCCGGAGCGGCCGGCATCCATTCCGGCCCCCCTTCATCGGCCGGGCCGGCCCCAAGACCCCAACGATTGGTCCGGCCACGGCTACCATGCCCCCGGATGCGGCCATTCGTCCTGATCCTGATGCTCGGACTGGCCTGGTCGCGGGCCGCCGCCCAGACCGAGTACACCCTGGACGACTTCGACCAGTGGAAGCCCGCCGCGGGACCCCAGGCCACAGATCCCACCTTGCAGCAGGCCCAGCTGGCCCTGGCCAACGGGGGAGCCCGACCGGGCCCTGACGATCGCCGACGGCTTCCTGGACCAGAACCCCATCAGCCCGGCCCGCCCGGAAGCCCTGCTCATCCGGGGTGATGCCTTGCTGGCGCTGGACAACGAGTACCAGGCCCTCTTCGCCTACGAGGAGGTGGCCCGCCGGTACGCCACCACGCCGTGGTTCGTGCCTGCGCTGGAGCGGGAATACGAGATCGGAAAGGCCTACGCCCACGGCCTTCGCCGCAAGTTCTTCGGCACCTTCCGCATGATCGACGCCGGCGAGGATGCACAGGAGATCCTGATCCGCATCCAGGAGCGCCTGCCCGGCAGCGAGCTGGCGGAGAAGGCGGGCATGGAACTGGCCGACTACTACTTCCGCATCCGCGACATGCCGCTGGCGGCCGACGCGTACGACCTTTTCGTGCAGAACTACCCGCGCTCGCGGCAGGTGACCAAGGCTCGGCTGCGACTGATCTACAGCTACTACGCGCAGTTCAAGGGC
>CAIOTP010000252.1 GCA_903861235.1 uncultured bacterium
CCGGCGATGAACTTGCCCGCCATGCCGGTGATCTGGCCGCTCACCGTGCGCGCCATCAGGCCCTTGGCCAGGCCGCCCGCCTTCAGGCCCAGGTCGAGCCCCGGCGGCGCCTTCACACCCGGCTGGGTCAGGTAGTCGACCAGGTGCTCGTGCACCGCATCGGGGGTGCGCAGCATGGGGAAGCAGTCGACGAAGCGGAACAGCTGCACCTTGAAGGCCTCGTCCTTCATGGACCATTCCATGAGCTTGTCCGACCAGAACGCGGCGCTCAGCATGCTGCCGCGGTGGCCGCGGGCGCGCTGCAGAAGATCCAGGCCCTTGGCCTGGATCAGCGCCTCGAGCACGCCGTCGGTGGGAACGGGTGCGGCGATGGGGGTGGCGTTGCGCCGCTTGGAGAAGAGGCCCATGGGATCGGCGATTCTAGGGGTCGGAAAGGGACGGGCCTACTTATCGGCAGCATGGCCGCCGATAAGTAGGCCCGTCCCTCTCACCGCCGGTTCACCGCCGCCAGCGCCCGCTCGTACACCGCATCCACCTTGGCGGCGGCGCCGTCCCAGGTGATGCCGCGGACCTCGAAGTAGCCGCTGTCCCGCAGTGTGCGCTGCAGCGGGGGGTGACGCAGCACGGCCACGATCTTGTTGGCCATGTCGTCCACATCCCAGAAGTCGCACTTGAGCACGTTGGTCAGCACCTCGGCCACGCCGCTGGTGCGGCTGATGATCACGGGCACCTTGTGCCCCATCGCCTCGAGCGGCGCGATGCCGAAGGGCTCGCTCACGCTGGGCATCACGTAGAGATCGGCGATGCCGAAGACCTTCTGGATGTCCTTGCCGCGCAGGAAGCCCGTGAACAGCACCTTGTTGCCGATGCCCATCGCCGCGGCCATCTCGATCATGCGCTGCGCCTGGTCGCCGTTGCCGGCCACCACGAACTTCACGCCGTCCATCACGTCGAGCACGCGCTTGGCCGCGGCGATGAAGTACTCGGGACCCTTCTGCATGGTGATGCGGCCGAAGTACAGCACCACCTTCTCGCTCTGCTTGATGGGCTCGATGCCGGCGGAGCGGGGGTCCAGGTCGACGCCGTTGTAGACCACGTCGATCTTGTCGGGGTTGACCCCGTAGCGGTTCACGCACAGGTTGCGGGTGAGCATGCTCACCGTGATCACCCGCACCGCGCCGTGCATGCCGCGCCGCTCGATGTTGTAGAGCGGCTGGTTCACGTGCTCGCCGCTGCGGTCGAATTCGGTGCTGTGCACGTGCACCACCAGCGGCTTGCCGCTCATGCGGGCGACCGCCAGTCCGGCCGGATAGGTGAGCCAGTCGTGGGCGTGGATCACGTCGAATTCAAGTCCGCGTGCCGCGGCCACGCAGAAGCGGGCGTAGCGCTCCGCCTCCGCCAGCAGGTCGCCGCCGTAGTCGGTGGCACGGGCCTGGAAGTGCTCGGCGCCGCGGCCTCCGGATTCGGGCACGGAGTCCTGCACCGCCAGTTCCGCCATGAGCGCGGTGCGCGTCTGCGGGTCCAGGTGCTCCGGCAGCCGCAGCACGCGGCGCATCTCCGCGGATTCCATGGCCACGCGAAGCAGCGCCTGCGACAGGCCACCCGTGCTGCTGGCGTAGGGTGCGGGAGCCGAGATCGGCAGCCCGAGCATGGTGACCCGGTTGAGCACCTTGCGCACCCGCTCGATGGTCTCGTGGGGCAGCGTGGCCACCTCCGAGCCGCCGTCCACGCTCTTGACCTGCTTCACCGCGGAAGGCGGCGGCAGCGAGGGGTGCGCCGGCACCGACCCTGGGCTGATCAAGTTCACGTGGCTGGCGAAGCCCGACTGCACATGCTTGGGCAGCACGAAGGTGACCTCGTCACCTCGGCGGTCGAGCGCCCTGGTCAGGCCGTAGCAGGCCGTGCCCAGGCCACCCGAGATGAACGGGGGAAACTCCCATCCCAGCATGAGCACCTTGCGGGCCACGTTACTCCTCGTCGCTCCCGGCCATGTCGCCCAGGTTGCGGAAGGCGGCCTCGTAGGCCAGCAGCCAGAGCACCACGCGGTCCATGGTGCGGCCTCGGTCGCCCTCACCCTTCACGGTGCTGCGGAAGACGTAGGTCCGGTCGTCGGCGCGGTAGTGCTTGGGCGCAGGAACGGGGCCTTCGCCGCCCAGCTCGACCAGCTCCTCCTCGATGAGTTCCTCCAGCGGATCGCCGAAGTGCAGCAGATCGGTCTCGATGCTCTCGCTCAGCCAGCGGTCGGCGGTGCTCAGGCTCACCACCCAGTCGGTGCCGTCGTGCTCCACGGCGTACCACGCGGGCGCGGCGGCGTCGCGGGCGTCGCAGCGGAGGCGGCCCGACAGCACCTGCACGGCGCCGAACACATCCTGCTTGCGGGCGCGTTCCGCCAGGCTCTCGAGAAAGTTCTGCACGTCGGTCATGTCCGCTCCTTGGGTTCCCGCCGGGGCGGAAGATGATAGCGAAAGCGGGGCCTCGCTCCGGAAGCCCGTTTGCACGGCGTGAGCGCCGCTTCCATCTAGACTGGCTCCATGAGCCGTGTGGCCGCCAACGACACCGAGGGCCCGTGGACCACGCGGCGACTGCTGCAGTGGACCACAGGGTTCCTGGGAGAGCGGCAGGTGGATTCGGCGCGACTGTGTGCGGAGCTGCTGATCGCCCACGTGCTGGAGTGCGAGCGCACGCGCCTCTACATGGAGGCGGACCGTCCCGCCTCGCCCACGGAGCTCGCTCGGCTTCGTGAACTGGTGAAGCGGGCCGGCGCGCAGGAGCCCGTGCAGTACCTGGTGGGTGAGACCTGGTTCCACGCCCGCAGCTTCCTGGTGGACCGAAGCACGCTGATCCCACGGCCCGCCACGGAGACGCTGGTGGGGCTGGCGGTCGACTGGGCCCGGCGGCGCGGAGCGCCGCTTCACATGCTGGATCTCTGCACCGGCAGCGGCTGCATCGCGGTGAGCGTGGCCTCCGCCCTCACCACGCCCCGCAAGGGTTGGGCCGAGGCGCCAGCGCCGCCGCTGGAGGTCTCGGTGGTGGCCAGCGACCTGGTCCCCGCCGCGGTGGATCTGGCCCGCCGGAATGCGGAGCGCCACGGCCAGTCCGGCCGGATCGAGGTTCGCGTGGGCGATCTCTTCGCCGTGATGCAGCCGGCGGAACGGGGCATGTTCGACCTGATCACCGCCAACCCGCCCTACGTGAGCGACGCGGAGTGGGTCCAGTGCGCCCCGAATGTCCGCGATCACGAGCCGGTCACGGCGCTTCGTGGCGGGCCGGACGGGCTCCGTCTGATCGAGCCGCTGCTGCGGCAGTCGCCGGAGTGGCTGAAGCCCGGCGGGCGGCTGCTGGTCGAGATCGCCGCCTCGCAGGGCGCGGCGGCGCGCCGACTGGCCTCCTCGGTGAAGGGGCTGCGGGTGGAGGACGTGGTCAGGGACCACGAGGGTCACGACCGCGTGCTGGTGGTCGATCGCCTCTGAGCGGCCTCAGGCGCCGGCGGGGGCCTGCGGCGAGAGCGCCTTCTTCACCTCGTCGAGCAGCTGCTGCGCCTGGAAGGGCTTGAACAGGAAGCAGTGCAGTCCCTCCTGGCTGCTGCGCACGATGCTGTGGTGCGGGTCGTAGCCGAAGCCCGTCATCAGGATCACGGGCACCTCCGCGTCGGTGTCCTTGGCGGCGCGGAAGATCTCGTAGCCGTTGCGATCAGGCATCCGCACATCCGAAAGCACCAGCTCGAAGGGCGATCCGGCGGTCTTGGCCTTGTGCAGCGCGTCGATGGCCGCGGTGGCCGAGTCGAAGGGGGTCACGGTGGCGCCGTGCTGACCCAGGATGGTGGCGATGGCCTCGCGGATGCCGGCCTCGTCGTCCACCACGAGAACGCGGCGGCCCTGCAGCAGGTTGTCCTCGCCGGTGGGGCCCTCCACGCGGTCCACCCCGAGCACGCCGCGGAAGCCCTCGCTGGCCGCCTTCAGCCGCCGCTCGAGGGTGGCCAGGTGCCCCTCCAGGCGGTTCAGGCTCTCGAGCACCTCGCCCGAGGCCGCGGCCTTGGCGGCTTCGAGAGACTCGCGCACGCTGCGGACCGGCACGGCGATCTCCTCGCGCACGCTGCCGCTCACTCGCTGGTTGGTGGTGTAGCGCTCCACGATCAGCATGTCCAGGATGTTCAGGGCCATGGCCACGTAGCGGCCGTAGAGCTCGAGCAGGAGGCGGTCCTCCTCCTCGAAGGCGCGAGGGTCGCCGCTCTCCAGGTTGGCGGTGCCGACCACGCGGTCATGGAGCAGCAGCGGGGCGGTGAGCGCACACCGGCAGCCGGGCAGGCCCTGCATGTAGCGAGGATCGTGCTGAGGATCCCGGCAGAGCACGCTCTCGCCGGTGCTGGCCACCCAACCGGTGATGCCGTGGCCCTCGGGCTCGGCCTTCATCTGCTTGCCGATCGGCAGCGGCTCGATGCCGCGGTGGATCACCAGCTCGAGCACTCGGCTCTTGCGGTCGAGCAGGCGCACCTCGAAGTTGGCGGCGCCGAAGAGATCGCGCAGGCCCTGCTCGATCCGACCTTCGATCAGCTTCAGGCGCTCCGCCACGTTGAGCGGGTTCACGATGATCGCGTCCAGGTCCAGCAGCGAGGCGCCCGCGGCGTCGACCGCCTCCACGCGGTCCAGCAGGCGCTGTCGCGGGGACACGTTGACCAGCATGGCCAGCGAGCGGTCCGCGGCGGCGCCCAGCCGGCAGGCCTGCACCTCGAAGCTCCGGTTGCCGGCCCGGAAGCGGCGGCTCTGCATGCGGCGACCACCCTCGCCCTCGCGGAGGCACTCGCGGGCGGCGTCGGCGAACTTGCGCAGGGTCTCGGGATCCTGGGCCGCCAGACGGGCGCTCATCCAGAGGATCTCGCCCGAAGCGTCCACCACCCCGATGCCGTCGGCCACCTCGTCGAGCAGCGTGGCTGCGTCGAAGGTGCCTTCGGGTTGGATCCGGTGGGGCATGGGTGAAGTCTAGGGTGGGCGCGGGGCGGTTTCCGTACACTCATCGACTGCCGAGACCCCCATGCTTCAAGTGGAAGGCCTGATCAAGCGATTCGGCGGGCGGAACGCCGTTTCCGGCGTGGACTTGCGCGTGCCGGCGGGTTCGATCTGCGGATTTCTCGGTCCCAACGGAGCCGGCAAGAGCACCACGATCCGCATGGTGGTCGGTGTGCTTCCGCCTGACGCGGGGCGGGTGTCGATCGACGGCCACGACGTCTGGACCGCGCCGGAGGCAGCGCGAAGCTGCGTGGGCTGGCTGCCCGAGCGCGCGCCGCTGCATGCGGACGCCACGGTGTCGGAGTGTCTGGCCTGGTCGGCACGGCTGCACGGCGTGGCGCCGCCGCGCGTGACGGCCGCGGTGGCCTCGGTGATCGAGCAGTGCCAGCTGGGCGAGGTCCGGACGCGCCTGTGCGGCGCGCTCAGCCGGGGCTTCCGCCAGCGCGTGGGACTGGCGGCCGCCCTGGTGCACCAGCCGCGGCTTCTGGTGCTTGACGAGCCGACGGCGGGCCTGGATCCCGCGCAGGTCCTGCTGTTCCGCGGCCTGCTGCAGCAGCTCAAGGGACGGACCGCGGTGCTGCTGAGCACGCACGTGCTGGCCGAGGTGGAGGCGGCATGCGACACGCTGGTGGTGCTCGACCGTGGCCGTGTGATCGCCACCGGCACCCCGGGCGAGGTGCGACATCAGCTGGGCGTGAGCCCGCGGCTGGAACTGGAGGTGGACGATCCGGTCCGCGCGGAGGCCGCGCTGCAGGAATGCGGCCTTCGCCTGACACGGCGCACGGCCTGCGCCGATGCACCGTGGACCGACATCGTGGCCGAGGGCCGGATCACGCCGGAGGTGCGGGGCCGCGTCTCGCAGGCGCTCGCCCGTGACGGCGTGGCCATCCGCAGGCTGGACATCGAGCATGGTCCGCTCGAGGAAGCTTTCCGCCGGCTGTCGGAGGAGACCCCATGAGCGCATTCACGGCTTCGAGCCGAAGGGACGCGTGGCAGTCGGTGGCCGGCACGCGTGCGTGGACCCTGGCCGCGGCGATTGCGCTGCTGGCGGGGCTTCCGCTGCTGGCGGTTCCGCCGCGAGCGGGCCTGGTGGCGGACCTGACACCGGCCTTCTCGATCGGGGCTTGGTGCGTCCTGGTGGGATCGGCCCTCATGGGTGCCGCCTCGATCAGCCGTGAGCGTCGTCAGGGCACCTGGGACCTGGTGCTGGCGGGACCGCAGTCGCCCTCGGCATCGGTCTGGGGCAAGTGGGTGGGCCTTCTCGCCGCGGTCACGGTGCTTCAGTCGGGGCTCGTGCTCCTGGCGCTGGTGTGCACGGTCACGGCGGCCGTGGACCTTGCCGCGGCCGTGTCGGGGGTGTTCGGCCTGTGGCTGGTGGGCGCCGCGGGCGCGTCGCTGGGCATGCTGGCCGGTGTCGCCGTGGCGTCCGGGCTGGGGGCCTCGATCGTGGCGCTGCTGCTGGTGGGCGTGTGGGTCTCGGTGGTCCGCTCCATGCAGGCGCTCGGCGATCCATGGTTCGGTGCCGTGGGCTACGCGCTCGATCCCATCCGGCGGGCGCAGGAATGTGCCGGCGGCGCCTTCGCGCTGGGTGGCGCCCTGGCCATGCTGGCCGCCTCGCTCATGCTGGCCTGGGCTTCGGCAGCCGGTGCGAACGCCTGGCGGGTAGCGAGCGCCACGCGGGCATGGCGCGCCCGCGTGTTCGCGATCCTGGTGGGTGCGTCGGTGGCGGTGCTCGCGGGCGTCGCCCTTCGTGGGCCCGGTGCCTCCTCGCCGCGCGTGGACCTGCATGCCGTGTTCCGTGGCGAGCCCGGGGACGCGCTGCGCAAGGCCGTGGCCGCCACGCAGGGGCCCGTGAGCGTGACGCTGTTCACGGCGCGGGGCGTGGGTGATCCCTCGGTGGCTGCGGCGCGGCAGGGCGTCGATCGGCTGCTCGCCTGCCGGGATGCGCGCGGTGGCGCCCCGCAGTGGAGCGAAGTCGACCTGCTCTCGCCCATCGACGCCGGTCGCGCTGCGCAAGCCATGCAGGCCATCCAGGCCAGCGAGGGCGCCGCCATGGAAGGCTGGCGGCAGGCCCTCGATGCCGCGTTGGTGACGCTGGACCAGGTGTGTGCGGCCGCAGAGCTGGCCGGACCGCTGCAGCAGGCCGCCGCCGCGCGGCCGCAGGGGGACCTGCTGGCCGTGAACCTGGGCAGTCTGGCCGCCGGCCTGCAACGCGCCGCCGGCGAAGGCAGGTCGTGGCGCGCCGCCTTCGAGCAACTGGCCGAAGGAAGTGCCGACCAACCTCTGGGTGATGTGGAGGGTGCCGGACGCGGTCTGGCCACCGAACTGGGCGTGTGGGCGCGCCTGCTGCGTGAAGGCGCGGACGCCCTTGGACGCGGAGGCAACGCCTCGCATCGCGAGGCCAGCCGTCGACTCGCGGATCTTTCGGACCGGTGCCGCGCCGCCCAGGACGCCATCGACCGCCTGCCGCCGCTTCGCATGACCGAGGTGGCCGCCGCGCTGCGATCGCCGCCGCTGGTGGTGGTGAGCACGCCGGTCGGTGCCGCCGCCGTGCCGGCGTGGCGGCTGCTGGAGGGGCCGGCGTCGGCGGACGCGGCCATGGCCGGCGCCATCGCCGCGGCCGAGGGAGCGCCTCGCGACGGTGTGGTGTTGGTCCATGCCATGCCACGGTCACCGCTCGAGGCCACGGCCGCCGGCACCGACATGGCGTTCATGGCCGAAGCCCTGCGTGGATCCCGGTTCCGGGTCGAGGCGTGGAACCCCTCGCAGGGTCCGCGTCCATCCATGCGCGGCACGCAGCGCAGGGCGTGGATCGTGCTGCCGCCGC
>CAIOTP010000253.1 GCA_903861235.1 uncultured bacterium
AACAAGGACGAGGACGGCCGCGTGCGCTGCGTGGCGTGCTTCATGTGCGCCACCGCATGCCCCGCCAACTGCATCCACATCGTGGCCGACGAAAGCCCGTGGGAGGACCGCGAGAAGTACCCCAAGCAGATCGACATCGACGAACTGCGCTGCATCTACTGCGGCATGTGCGAAGAGGCGTGCCCCTGCGACGCCATCGAGCTCACCCCGCACTACGAGGTGACGGGCCTGAGCCGGAACGAGCTCATCTTCGACAAGTCGAAGCTGCTGCAGGTGTACGACGAGACCGTGGGCGAGAAGCCCATGTGATCCGCGCCCGGCGGGGCGTCACTTCTTCCCGCCACCGAACAGGTTGCCGATCGCGTCGCCGAGCTGCTTCTCGGCGCCCTTCAGGAGGTCGCCGCCCATGCCCTTGGGCAGGTCGAACTCGGGCCGCACCGTCTCCTTCAGCTTGCTGCCGTCGAGCGGGCCGGTGAAGTCGATCGCCACCTGCACGGCGTCTCCCACCTTCTGCCCGCCGCTGCCCAGCGCGTCGTTGAGCTTGCCCAGCAGGCCGCGTGCTCCAGGGACGCCCGAAAGCAGATTGGCCACGCTGCCCGCCGGGTAGCGGATGGTGATGGGCTCGGCCACGGGCGGCGAGCGACCCAGATCGATGCGGGCGTCGCTGAGCAGCGTCTGCTGCCAGCTGCTGGTCCCCAGACGGCCCACCTGCACCTTGAAGTCCTTGTAGGTGAGCACGCCGGCGGTCACGGATCCCACCAGCGGCGAAACCAGCCCGGGCACGGTGCGGCTCTTGGAGGCGATCGCGATGTCCATCAGGGCCAGGAACTGGTCGCTCTTCTCCAGTTCCACCTCGCCCACCTCCACGCGGAACGCGGTGTCGAGCGTCCGGGTGTCCACCGGCACCGGCATGCGGAGCGACTGCACGGTGGCCTGGATGGGTCGTCCCTGGGTGGTCTTCAGGTCGGCGAAGAAGGGATTGATGGGCCGCAGCACTCGTGAGCGGAAGCGGTCGTCCGGCTGCAGGCTCGCCGAAACGGGAGCTTCGGGCGTGATGGTGAGCGTGGACTGCGAGAACCGCACCCGCGGAGCCTGGATGGTCAGCGTGGGACTCTTCAGACTGGCCTGGAGGAAGTCCTGCGCGCCGCCTCCCGTGCGTCCCGACAGGTCCACGGTGAACACCGGCCCGAGCATGTCGACCAGATAGCCGTCCATGCTGCTGGCCCGATCGACCAGCGCCGTGGGGAAGTCCTGCATCACGGCCTTCACCGCCAGGCGCTCGGGATCGAGCCGCGGCTTGCCGTCCGGCCCCTGCACCTGCGGCGCCTTCAGCTCCACCTCCAACGGGGCGGGCTTCTCCTGGCCTGCGGCGAGCGAACCCCGCAACTGGAACGAAAGATCCTGCCCGCCACGCGAGACCAGGCTCACCTGTGCGGCGCCGAACGAGAGCGGCGGCGTTTCCTTCAGCTGGATCGACCAGGGCTCCAGGCCCAGCGCGGCGTCGATGTCCGCTCCGGCGCCCACCAGCCGAACGCCCCCACCGCCGTCGCCAGGGAGCGTGCAACTTCGCACGGTCGCCGACAGTTGCAGCGGCTGGCAGGACTGCACCGGAAGGCCAGGGTCGGCGGTGACGAGCAGCTGCTTCACCACCTCGGCCGGGAGCCTCGCCCGGAGATCCGCCTTGGAGAGGGTCAGCGTGCCGTCCACGGCGCGGGTGCCCTGGGCCTGCGCGGTCACCGGGTCGAGCGAGGCCTGCAACGAGAAGGACATGCCACCCGAACCGGTGCGCAGCCTCGCCGCCAGCGAGCGATCACCGCTGGTGCCGACCCAGTCGGGCATCTCCTGCGTGCTGCCCGCGAGCGCCAGGGCTCGACGCATGTCCACCCCGGACAGGTCCAGGCTGATCTCCTGCGTGCCCTGCAGCTGCTTCAGCTCCACCCGTGCGGCGGCCAGCGACGCGGCGGAATCACGGACATCGGCCTTCATGGCCAGCCGCGTGCCTTCCGCGGGAAGCAGAGGGCCGTCCATCTCGAACGTGACGCTGTCCAGCCTCAGCGGTGACGAGAGCCCGGGCACGCGGTTGCAGGCGACCGAGGCCACGGTGGCTCGCACCTGTCCAGCCTGCTGCACATCAGCGGGCACGGTGGCCTCGGCGGCGATCGACTGCACCTGCACCGGACCCACGCCCTCCACGGCCGAAGCCATGGCGTCGGCGACGCCGATCTTTCCGGTGAACAGCTGCGACACCGAGGCGAGGACCTTGCCCTGCACGGAGAGCCTGTTCACCTGCACCGCACCCGCCTGCGGCACCTGCATGAGGGACGCTCCGTCCAGCGAGACGGTTCCGTCGAAGAGCGGACCCGCGACCGGCGAGAGATTGCCCTGGGCCTTGAGACCGCGCACGGAAGCCTGGCTGCACACTCCCTGCACCGCACCCAGGTCGGCGGACGCCACCATCAGCTCGACCGGCACGGTGGCGATCGAGGACGAGTCGATGGCCAGCCCTCGACGCGCCAACCTCGCAGGCCCGGCGGTCAACTGGACCGGCACCGGCTGCGTCAGCGTGACCTGCCCGCCGGCAAGATCGTTCACCAGAGCCGGCTGCAGCAGCAGTCCGGCGCGGAACTCGGGCACCTGAAGGGAGGCGGCGTCCCACGCGGCCTTCGCCGCCAAGGTTCCGGCCTGCGTGTCCACCTGCAGCTGCCCCGAGCCCTCGGCTGCGCCGCCCGCGAAGCTGGCTCGCACGGTGGTGGTGCCCAGCCCCGCCTTCGCCAGTCTGGATCGGACCTGGGCAGGCAACCCGGGAAGCAGGTTCGGATCCATCGGCCCGGCGCTCAGGGTTCCCTGCAGCCGCGCCGCGGCCACATCCAGGGCTGCACCCAGCCCGCTGACCTGCGCGGCGAACTGGATGGGCTGTCGCTGCACGGTCGCGTCCAGTGCAAGCTCGACCGAATCGCGGATCGCCGGGGAACGGAAGGTCGCGGCGGCGGTCAGCTGCACCGGCTCGGGCGCCAGGCCCGTCACCGCCATGGGATCCATGGCCAGGGATCCTTCGAGCGACACGGCGGACACGTCGAATCCATCCTTGCCGATGCCGGGCGTGGCGAACTTCGTCAGGCTCACTTGCACGCGACCCGGAACGCCGACCTGCACTCCGAGAGCGGTAAGCAGCGCCGGGTCCAGATCCAGGGCGGCCGACGCATCGCTGCCCTGCACGGCCCCGGTGGATGCGTCCACGGCTGCGCTGGCCTGGACCTTGGCGTGCTCCGCCACGACCTCGACCCGCACCCGGCCCGTGCCGCCCTCCACGGCCACATCGATCGACGGCCCCAGGTCACGCACCGCCACCAGCGGCGTGCCGGCCAGCCATCGCTGCAGCGCGGCCGCGGGGAATTGTCGAACGCTCACCGATCCCGTCCAGGTCCTGGGGTCGGACGCCCAGGGAGCCGTCGCCGAGCCGGCGCTCGGTCGGTTGGCCTGCAGCGCCACCTCGGCCGAAGCCTGCTGTCCGTCGAGGGCGAGATCGCTCCGGGCCTCGATCGCGATCGGCTTGCCCGCATCGGCGCGCAGCGCCAGCGACGCGGAGCGCACCTGCACCTGCATGCCGGCCACGGGCAGCATGAACCCGCTCACGGAGGCCTGCACGCTGCCGGTCATGCCCGCCAGATCGGGCTGACCGGCCTGGGACAGCATGTCGTCGAGCTGCGCCTTCACGGCCACCTGGCCCGACTGGTCACGGACCTGGGTGGCCCCGGAGAGCTCCACCTGCAGCGGACGGCCCGGACCAGCCTCGGCCGAGCCCTTGAGGTCGCGCAGGGCCATGGCCACGCCGGCATCGTCGTCGAGCTGCAGCTCGAACCGCTTCACGGCGAGCCTCACCGGGAAGGGAAGCTCCATGGGTCCGCGCGCCGGAGCGGGCTTGCTGGCGCCGGTCGTCGCGGCCGGCTTGGGCAGGTCCGCCACGCTCAACGACCCGTCGGGCTTCAGACGAGCCTTCACCGAGCCCTCCATCTCCACGCGAAGCGGATCCACCCGACCGAGCAGCAGGTCCAGCAGACCGTTGTCCACCACGACCGAGGCCTCGATCAGGGTCTGACCCGACGCATCACGAACCTGCAGGCCCTCCACACGCTGCTGCCCCGTCCAGGAGAGTCCCAGGGCTCGAAGCGAGGCCGAGCCGTTCACTGCGGCGGCCAGTCGGCTCTCGACCAGACCGCGACCCAGGCCCCCGCTCAGCAGCGTGGGAGCCAGCACGATCAGAAGCGCGACGATCGCCAGGACGGCGCCCGCGACCATGAGCGACCACTTCAGCCAGCGACGCTGTTTGCCTTGATCCACGATCAATCCACCATGGCGGCGGCCGGGGCGGGCGGTCGCAGCGAGAGCATGCGTTCAAGCCCGCGCCGCGCCAGGGCGGCCGCCTGCGGGTGCACCTGGATGCGGTTGACCACGCGGCCCTCCGCCAGGTTGTCCAGCGTCCAGAGCAGGTGCTTCTGGTCGATGCGCACCATGGTGGTGCACAGGCACTGGCAGTCGCTCAGGATGCGGGCGTTCACCCCTCTCGCCTGCGCCTGTCGGCACAGCCGGTCGACCAGGTGCACCTCGGTGCCGATGGTCCAGCTGCTGCCCGGGGCCGCCTGCTGCAGGCGCTCGATGATGAACTCGGTGCTGCCCACCTCGTCGGCGAGCTCGACGACCTCCTGGCAGCACTCCGGATGCACGATCACGGTGGTGGAGGGATCGCGGTGGCGCGCCTGGGCCAGGTGCTCCGGACGGAAGAGCTTGTGCACGCTGCAGTGACCCGCCCAGAGCAGCACGGTGCTTCGGCGGATCGCCTCCACGGTGAGGCCGCCCCGAGGACGCCTGGGGTTCCACACCGCCATGTCCGCCTCGCCACCACCACGCTCGGCGTCCAGTTCGCTGCGGAGGCCTCGCATGCGAGCCGTGTTGCGCCCCAGGTGCTGGTCCGGCATGAAGAGCACCTGGACACGCTCGCCTGGCTCGAGCGGGCGCTCCCCGCCCTGCATGGCCCAGTCGAAGACCTCGCGGGCGTTGCCGCTGGTGCAGCAGGCCCCGCCACGCTCGCCCACGAAAGCCTTCACCGCGGCGCTGCTGTTCACGTAGGTGATCGGCACCACGCGCACCCGGCCGCCGGCATGGGCCCGGGCGATCTCCTCCCATGCGGTCAACGCGTCGTCGTAGGCGGCCATGTCGGCCATGCTGCAGCCCGCCGAAAGATCGGGCAGGATCACCTGCACGTCGTCGCTGGTCAGGATGTCCGCCGTCTCGGCCATGAAGTGCACGCCGCAGAAGACGATGAAGCGGGCGCCACGCCGGGGCGCCTCGGCCGCGGCCATGCGGCTGAGCTTGAGCGAGTCGCCGATCAGGTCGGCGTGACGGATGACCTCGTCGCGCTGGTAATGGTGCCCGAGCACCAGGAGCCGGTGGCCCAGCTCGCGTCGCCGCGCGTCGATCGACTCGCCGAGCTGCTCCTCGGAGAGCTCACGGTAGCGCAGCGGAATCTCGGGTTGCCAGAGCACGGGGGCGATTCTAGGCCGGCGTCCTTCGGATTCCCGCCGGAACCGCCGAGAAGCCTCTCAGGCGCAGGGACGGTGCGCCCAGGCCGTTTCCGGGCTCTCGACGGCCCGCACCGGCACCGGCCGCTGCACCAGGTCCTGCACGCCGGCAAGGTCGCTCCGAAGCGCCGGCGCCACCTCGAAGGCCGGCTCCGCCAGGTCGTTGAAGGGCTCGTGATGGCCGGGCACGCATGCGCGACCCGCCATCTCGTGCACTCGCGCCGCCTGCAGCATGGCGTCCGGGCACAGCGCATCGAACGCGCGATAGACGGGACCCGTGGGACAGGCGGCCTCGGGCATGACCAGCACCGCATGCAGGTCCTGCGGCATGGGGACATGCGACAGCCGCTCCCCCAGGCCCTCCACCACCGCGCTGCCGCCCCTCACCAGGAACGGCACGTCGCTGCCGAGCGGCCGAGCGATCTCCGCCAGCCGCTCGGTGCCGAGCTCCAGGCCGAAGAGCAGGTCGACCGCGCGAAGCATGGCGGCGGCGTCGCTGCTGCCTCCACCCAGGCCTCCACCCACGGGAATCCGCTTCTCCAGGCGCATCTTGACCGGAAGCTTGCGGCCCACGTGCGCCTCCACCAGCTGGTGGGCGCGGACGGCCAGATCCTTGGTGATGGACCAGTCGATGTCGCGCCGCCTTCTCGCCTCGGCGTGCCACAGGATGGCGTACATCGACATGGATTCAGGATCGATCGCCTCCACGGTCAGCTCGTCGAACAGGTCCACCGTCACCATCCAGCTGCTGATGGGATG
>CAIOTP010000254.1 GCA_903861235.1 uncultured bacterium
AGGAGTCGACGGATCATGCGGTGGGCTTCCGAGGGGCGGGCAGCATACCCCCGCCGGCGTGGGCTAGACTCGCCGGCTCGGCCCGCGGCCGCCGCGGCCGGGTGCCCCCGAACCCCTCATGCAGGAGCCGTCCATGATCGTTGGAGTCCCGAGCGAAGTGAAGCCCGACGAGTACCGCGTGGGCATGCGCCCGGTGGGCGCCGAAGTCCTCGTGCGCGAAGGCCACACGGTGCTCGTGCAGTCGGGGGCGGGCGTGGGCAGCGGCTTCGCCGACGAGCAGTACGCCGCCGCGGGCGCCACCCTGGTCAAGACCGCCCAGGAGGTCTGGGCGAAGGCCGAGATGATCGTGAAGGTGAAGGAGCCCCAGCAGCCCGAGATCGCCATGATCCGCGAGGGTCAGACCATCTTCACCTACTTCCACTTCGCCGCCGACCGTGACCTCACGCTCGGCTGCCTGGACCGCAAGTGCATCGCCTGCGCGTACGAGACGCTCACCAACGACGACGGTCACCTGCCCCTGCTCACCCCCATGAGCGAGGTCGCGGGCAAGCTGTCCATCCAGGAAGGTGCGAAGTTCCTCGAGCGTCCGTTCGGCGGCCGCGGCGTGCTGCTCGGCGGCGTGCCGGGCGTGGAGCCGGGCCACGTGCTGGTGATCGGCGGCGGCGTGGTCGGCACCTGCGCCGCGCGGGTCGCCGCCGGCATGGGCGCACAGGTCGTGATCCTCGACGTGAACATCGATCGCCTGCGGCACCTCAGCGAGACCATGCCCCCGAACGTGCAGGTGATCTACAGCGATCCGCAGGCGATCCGCGAGCGCCTCAACTGGGCCGACCTGATCGTGGGTGCCGTGCTGGTGCCCGGCGCCAAGGCGCCGCACCTGAGCAAGCGCGCCGACCTGAAGCACATCCGGCCGGGCTCCGTGATCGTGGACGTGGCCATCGACCAGGGCGGCTGCGTGGAGACCGCCCGCGTGACCACGCACCGCAATCCCACCTACGAGGTCGACGGCGTGGTGCACTACTGCGTGGGCAACATGCCCGGCGCGGTGGCACGCACCAGCACCATCGCGCTCACCAACGTCACGCTGCCCTGGGCCGTCAAGCTGGCCCGCCACGGCGCGCATCGGCTCGCGCAGATGGACCACCACTTCGCCAACTGCATCAACATGGACCGTGGCAAGCTGACCAACCAGCCGGTGGCCGAGGCCCACAACCTTCAGTTCGCCGGCGCCGCGGCGTGAAGGGCGGCGCCCCCGATCGCTGCAACGTGCTGCTCGCCGGCAGCGGCGGCCGCGAGCACGCGCTGGCCTGGAAGCTTCGCCAGAGCCCGCGCCTGGGCGACCTGTGGGTCGACCCGTCCGCGAACGCCGGCCTGCTCTCGCTGGGCCGAGCCTGTCCGCAGTCGCTGGAGCCGCGCAACCGCTTCCATCTGGAGCGTTGGATGGAGCGCGAGGACATCCGTCTGGTGGTGGTCGGGCCGGAGGCCCTGCTGGAGCAGGGCATGGCCGACGACCTGCACAAGCCCCCGCACCGCATGGTCTTCGGCCCCATGCGGGCCGGTGCCCGGCTCGAGTCCGACAAGGCCTGGTGCAAGCAGGTCCTTCGCTCGGCCAACGTGCCCACCGCCGAGGCCCGAACCTTCGGTCGCGACCAGCTCGAAGCGGCGCTGCACTTCGTGCGCAGCCGGCCGGATCCGCTGGTGGTCAAGGCGAGCGGCCTGTGTGCGGGCAAGGGCGTGGTGGTCTGCGACACGCCGGCCCAGGCGGAGACCGCGGTGCGCGACATGCTGGAGCGGCGCATCCATGGCGACGCCGGCGCCACGGTGGTCATCGAGGAGCGACTGCAGGGCGAGGAAGTGAGCGTGCTGGCCCTGGTGGACGGCAGCACCATCTGGATGCTCGAGGCCTGCCAGGACCACAAGCGCGTTGGCGAGCGCGACACCGGCCCCAACACCAGTGGCATGGGCGCGTACTGCCCCACGCCCCTGGCCACCGAACCGCTGCTTCGCCAGGTGGAGCGGGAGATCCTGGTCCCCACCGTGGACGCGTTGCGGCGGGAAGGCATCGACTTCCGGGGCGTCCTCTACGCGGGCCTCATGCTCACGCACGGCGGCCCCAAGGTGCTGGAATTCAACACCCGCTTCGGCGATCCCGAGACCCAGGCGCTCATGATGCGCTGGAGGGGTGATCTCCTGGACACCCTCTGGCGGACGGCCGAGGGCAGTCTGGATGGCGCCGAGATCGCCTTCGCCCCCGGCTCAAGCTGCTGCGTGGTGGTCTGCGCCGAGGGCTACCCCGGCAAGCCCCGGAGCGGAGACCCCATCGAGGGACTGGACCAGGCGGAGGCCCTTGGCTCCTCGGACATGCCGTTGGCCTGCTTCCACGCCGGAACCAAGGCTGGTTCGCCAGGCCCGCTCACGGCGGGCGGGCGGGTGGTCGGTGTGACCGCGGCCGCTCCCGACCTCCGTCAGGCTGCCGGACGGGCCAGCGAAGCGGCCTCGATGATCCGCTTCCAGGGCTCCTTCTTTCGCCGGGATATCGGCCATCGGATGCTGGGCTCCCGCTGACCGACACCGATCCTGGCCTTCTGTTGAGGGGCCGGAAACTCAAGAGTAGACTCGTTCGGATAGGCCTGGGACCTTTCTCCCACCCCCACCGAGACCGTTCATGATTCCCCACCTTCGTTCCGTCGCCAACGGCATCGCCGCCATCCTCAGCACCTCACTGCTTCTCAACGATCCCGCCATGGCGCAGGTCGCCCGAGCGGCGGCAGGGTCGGCCGGCGCCAAGCCGAGCATGTCTTCCGTCTCTCGCGGCTCGACCAAGGGCGACGGCATGTCGGCCCAGGGCGTCAAGCCCGCGATGGAAGTGCAGCAGGAACTGGTGCCCCCGATCGACGTCGATCCCTCCGCGCCCATCCAGCCGCGCACGCCCTTCCCCAAGTGGGGCGCCGCAGGTCCGGGCAGCATCGAGGCCCAGATGGGCAGCCACGCCAGGCTCACGGGTCGCGTGTACGTGAAGTTCCGTGACGAACTTCGTGTGCGGACGACCATGGACCAGGGGACCACCCTGACCATGGAGGAGACCGCCGGCTTCTCACCGATCGGCCCGGGCGGCAACGAACAGGACGATCTGGTGGCGGAGGCTCGCGCCGTCCTCGCCGCGTTCGGCGGCAAGGTGGAACAGGCGATCAAGATTCCGCTGCCCCGGCTCAAGGCCATCGAGCAGCGTGCCACCGCCCTGAGCCGCAAGGAGCAGCCCGATCTGGGCGGCTTCATGCTGGTGAGCGTTTCCGGAGGCCAGGCCCGCGCGGTCGCCGAGGCGTTCAACGAGCTTGACTGCGTGGAGTTCTCGCATGTGGAACTCGAAGGCCGTCCGGCGCAGTGCCAGCCGCTGGATCAAGCGCTGCAGAAGGGCCCCGGCGGCGTGGGCGCCAACGTGGCGGGCTGCAATCAGGGCACCAACGCCAACGGCCAGCCGTTCATCTGCCAGCCCTATCCGATCCTCGCCCTGCCTCAGGCCGGTGGCAACACGAACCTGGGCTTCATCAGCTGCAACAAGCCCAGTTTCTGGGCCAACTACATCCCGATCAACAACCAGCCCCTGCCGAACGCCCAGCAGGCCTGCCAGCCGGCGGGTGGCTTCCAGCCCGACCTCCGGAGCCGTCCGGTGTGGGACTGCACCCCCAGCTGCAACAACCCGGTCAACTGCAGCGACACCACGAGCACCCTCTGGACACAGGGCGGCAATCCCACCTGCCAGTACGGCTGTGCGGACTTCAACTGCGCCACGGCGGTCTCCCTGTACCAGCCCAACTGCATCGACATGACCAACCCCCAGGGTTGGGACTCGGTGTGCGCCACCCTGGCCTCGGTGATCTGCCCTCCGCAGATCGGCTCGCCCACGCCGTACAACGGTCAGGGCAACGCCCCAGGCGCCATCGCCATCGACCAGATCACGCAGCGTTGCTACCAGACGCTTCCGCCCACGGCCCCCGCGCCACCTGCTCCGCTGCCGGCGAACACGCCCTTCGACATCTACAACAACTTCACCTACGACCCGTGCTTCGTCGCCCGGGGTCCCGCGAACTACACCACCAGCGCCGGCCGTGGCGTGGTGGTCTACACCGACATCGGTGACGGCTCGGGCATCCGTCCATGGGGCTTCACCTACGCGGCAGCGGCGGCGTCCATGCCTTCCTTCGGCTACCTGCAGTTCGCAGCGGCCGGCGCCGGCACCTTCGACGACACCGCCCAGGCCGCCCCGGGCAACGTGACCCAGCCCTGCACCTCCGGCATCGGTGCGACTCCGATCGGCGGAACGGTGCTCAACGTCAACACCTTCGACGCCACGCTGGCCGGTGCCAACGCCACCTTCGA
>CAIOTP010000255.1 GCA_903861235.1 uncultured bacterium
CACCTTCAGCCACCTGGACGCGTTCATCAACCTGGAGCGCAAGATCGCCGAGAAGGGCATCTATCCCGCGGTGGATCCGCTGGCCAGCACGAGTCGCATCCTCGACCCGCAGATCGTGGGCGAGCGTCACTACAAGTGCGCCCGTCGCGTGCAGGGCATCCTGCAGCGGTACAAGGACCTCCAGGACATCATCGCCATTCTCGGCGTGGACGAACTGAGCGAGGACGACAAGCTGACCGTGGCCCGCGCCCGCAAGATCGAGCGCTTCCTCAGCCAGCCCTTCTACGTGGCCGAGGTGTTCACCGGCTTCCCCGGCGTCACCTGCAAGCTCGAGGAGACCATCGACAGCTTCGAGCGGATCTGCAACGGCGAGGGCGACGACCTGCCCGAGGGTGCCTTCATGTACGTGGGCAGCCTGGACGATGCACGCAAGAAGGCCGACAAGATGGCCGCGGCCGTCTGATCCGTTCGTTTCAAGCAAGACTGAACCGAGAGCCCGGTACACACCGGGCTCTCGTCATTTTCGCATTTTCACAAGTTTCCTGATCGGTACACGGTGGCGGGCACGCGTTCTTGAGGCATCGGTGCGCCCGAAAGGAGCGCCCCGGGCACCGAGCCCTTCCGGATTTCTGACGCATTCGCGGCCAGCGTGCTGTGAGCTGACGCGGAGAATTCGGAACATCATCGGGGCTGACAGCCGTGGCTGCCCGGTCGCAATCAGCTGAGGCGACCGGGCACCACGGTGCCCCTCGGTACGCACCGCCATGAGCAAGAGCAAGCGACCCCGCTCCAGCGCCAAGTCCGATCCAGTCCCGCTGCCAGGACTGCTGTCTCGCCAATATCGCTCGCTGCGATCGATCGCCGAGCGGATCCTCGCGGAGCACCGTGCCATGCAGCAGGCCGCCGGCTCGGACCGGATGAGCCCCACCTCGCTGGTCGCCGAGGCCACGCTGCGTCTGCTGCTGCAGCGGAATCGCGTCAACAGCGACGACCATCTGCACGGCCTGGCGGCGATCACCATGCGAAGGGCCCTGGTGGACGGCGCTCGCCGCCGCCGCACCCGGGAGAAGGCGCAGGACGGCCGGTCCGACCCGGTCCCCGAGCAGCCGGCGGACGCCGAAGCGGAGTTGCGGCAGATCCTGGAGGTCCTGCGCCGCGTGCACCCGCGCCAGGCGGATGCGCTCCAGCTGGTGGGGCTGAGAGCCCTGTCGCCAGCCGAAGCCGCCCGCAAGCTCGGCGTGAGCGAGGCCACCCTTCGTCGTGATCTCCGCGCCGCCCGCGCGTGGCTCGCGCGTCGCGTGCGAGGCACCTGAACGCCTCAGTCGCTCCCGATCGCGTCCAGTTCGCTGCGCCAGCGGGCCGCCGCCTCCTTGGCTCCCTCCTCGCCCTTCGCCATCCTGGCACGGGCGGACCGCTCCAGATCCTGAAGCACCGGGCGAAGCCGGGACGCGGGGGCTGAGACCCGGCGAAGGCCCTCGAGCGCCGACTCCAGCTGAACGGCGGCCGCCTCAGGAGAGCCCAGCCCCAGCAGGATCGATCCCTGCCGCCCCAGGAAGACCCAGCGACGAGGATCGCTTTCGGGCATCGTGCGGGACGCGACCGCCACGGCACGCCCGGAGAATTCCATCGCCTCCTTCAGCCGCCCCTGCTCCTGAAGCACGCGGGCCACGTTGTTGCAGGCGGTGGCGACATCCGGGTGCTCGGCTCCCAGCGCACTCTCCCAGACCTGCAGCGCGGTCCGGAACGCCGACTCGGCACCCGTCCGATCGCCGCGACCCAGCTGGACGAACCCCATCTGGTTGCTCACACGAGCCAGTTCCGGGTGCAGGTCGCCGTAGGCCGAACGGACCGTGCCCTGCGCCTCCTGCAGCAGCGCGATCGCTTCGTCCAACCGGTCGATCCTCTGGAGCAGGTCCGCCAGGTTGACCTGCACCAGCGCGAACGACGGGTGTTTCCTTCCCAGCCCCCGCTCCAGGATCTCCAAGGATCGCCGAAGGCTCCGCTCCGCGGGCTCGTGCTCGCCCAGGTCCTTCTGCAGAAGGCCCAGGTTGTTCCAGTCCATGGCCAGCTCCAGGTCGTCCGGTCCCAGGCGCCGCTCGTTGGTCTGCAGGGCCGCCATCACGAAGGGACGGGCCTCCTCCAGTCGACCCGTGGCCTGAAGCAGCATGCCCAGGTTGCCCTGGGTGCCGGCCAGCTGCACCGGATCGGGCGTCGGCGTTCGCCGCAGCCGGTCCAGAGCCAGGCGAAGCACGCTCTCGGCGGCCTCCGGCTGGCCCGCGTCGAGCAGAGCCAGGGCCTCGTCGTTCATCACGCGGATGGCCGCGGTGGATTCCGGGCCCTGCAGGCCTTCGCGCAGCGATCGAGCCCGGCGGATCCGTTCGATCGCCTCGGCAGGACGACCCAAAGCCTGCAGCGCCGCCCCCAAGCGATGGATCGCCTCCGCATGCATGTCGGTGCCGGGAACCAGCGCAGCCATCTGCGATTCGGCAGCCTCCAGCGAAGGCAACGCCTCCGCCGCCATGCCCAGCTGAAGCCGCGCCAGACCCACCGCCAGAGTGAGCCGAGCCCGCTCCAGGGACCGTTCGCCCACCGCGCCGGACGCCAGCTTGCGCTCGGCCGTCTGCAGCACCTCGCGCACGGTCAGATCCTGCGTGCCACCCGGTCGCCACGGGTCCGCCGAACCCAGCATGTCGACCAGGAATCCCGTGACCGCCTCGGCCGCGCGGGCCTCGGCCTCCGCTCGCGCGGCCGCTCGCACGCTCAGCAGCGTGGCCACCGCCATGGCCGCCACCACCGTCGTGGCCGCGCCCACCAGGATCGCATGGCGACGCACGAAACGTCGGAGCAGGTAGACGGCGCTGGGCGGTCTGGCCTCGATCGCCCGCCCCTGAAGGTGTCGTTGGATGTCCTCCACCAGCGACTCCACGCTGGGGTAGCGGCGGTCCGGCTCCTCCTCGAGGCAGCGGCCCACGATGGCGTCAAGATCGCCCGCGAGCGCCGCGGCCAGCGACGCCGGTGCCATGCCCCGAAGCCCGGAGACCTGCCGCGCCGCCACCGGGTCCACCCGCAGCCGCTCCCGCAGGATCTCCGAAGGTCTTCGGAAGGAGCCGGGCTGGATCGTGCCGTCGTCCCGGCGCGAAGGTTCCCGATCCAGCGGCCGCCAGCCGCACAGGAGTTCGCCCAGCACCACCCCCAGGGACCAGACGTCGCTGCGCGTGTCGGCGATCCCCCGCACCTGCTCCGGCGCCATGTAGGCGGGCGTGCCGAGCGGTGATCCATCGAGCGTGGCCAGCGAGGTGAGCGGGTCGGCGCCCTCCACGACCTTCGCGATCCCGAAGTCGATCACGCGGGGCTGCTCACGCTCGCCCTCCACGCCCACCAGGATGTTCGCCGGCTTCAGGTCACGGTGGATCACGCCCTTCTGATGCGCGTGCGCCACCCCCGCCGCGGCCTCCAGGAAGAGCTCCAGACGCCGCTGCAGTCCGAGCCGCTCCAGATCAGCGTGCTGGGTGAGCGAGACGCCGGTGACCAGCGGCATGGCGAACCAGGGCCGACCGTCCTCGGCCAGACCGCTCTCGAACACGGTGGCCACCGCGGCGTGATCCATCAGGGCCAGCGCCTGCTGCTCGCCTCGGAACCGGGCCAGCACGCTGCGACTGTCCATGCCCTGCTTCAGCAGCTTGATCGCGGCCAGTCGCCGCACGGGGCGCTCCTGCGCCCCCAGCAGCACGGTGCCGTACGCCCCCTGTCCCAGTTCACCGATGATCTCGAAGGGCCCCACCCGAGCGGGCACGGCCGATGCGTCACCCGACTCGGGCTCCGCTGCACCCCGCGTGAGGGGCGCCAGGGAACTCGCCTCGCCGGCGAATCCCCGGGCTTCAAGCCTTCGCAGCAGCTCGTCGGCTCCGATGCGCATGCCAGGTCAGGGGCCGGTGCGTCCTCCGGCCCAATCCGCGGACTGATAGGCCGCCACCTGTCCTCGCTCGTCGAACCACACGACCCAGGCGTGCGGGTGCGGCTCGCCGGGGAACATGGCTCCCGTGGCCAGGGAACTGAGATTGTCGCCGTACTGCCACCGCTCACGCTCGACGACGGTCTTGCCGTCCTCGCTCCGCGGCTCGTAGCGGCTGCTCGGCGGGCCCAGAAGATGCTCCACCTGCTCCCGTGAGAGACCGGGCTTGAGCCGCCCCCAGTTCTCCTGATACTGCGATTCGCACCCGGTGGCCGCGACCAGGAGCAACATGACGGCGATTCGAGAGCCCGTCGGCATGTCGCCAGCCTACGCCCGGAGGTCCCGGGCTGCTATCTTCGACGCAAAGGATTCCGGTCTCTCGTGGGTGACAAGCGATACCGTGTCTGGTGCGAGGACGGCCCGAGGCACGAAAGCCTCACGGGCGAGAGGCTGCTTGCGCTCGCTGCGGCTGGCGAGGTCGACCTGGACGACCGCGTGGCCCTGCAGGGCTCGGAACAGTGGGCCCGCGCGTGGGAGATCGACGGTCTTTTCGAACCGGCCGTGGTGCATGCCCTTCGCATGCACCGAGAGGCGATCGATCGCATGCACCGCTCGATCCGGGGCGGCTGGATCTCGCTCATCGAGTACCGGAGGCAGCGCGACGAGATGCTGCTGCGTGAAGCCGGCGTCTCCGCCTGTCGATGGGCCCGACGGTCGCGCCCGGACGAAGTCCGAGCCGACGCCCAGGAATCGCTGGTGCGGGCCGCCGCGGAGGGCGCCGCCGCCCAGCGTTCGACCCGCACGCCGGCCCGACCTCGAACCATCGCCTCCCGCGTCGATCGTGCCGCGATGACCGGATCCTTCACGGCGGTGCGGGCCAACGTGACCCAGATCCTTCGTGGAGACCTCCCCGGCTGGGCCGAGCCGGAGGTGTGGCTGGCGGAGGCGCGTCGGCATGGCCCCGGCGTGGTCCTGCGGATCGGGCTTCTCGCGCTGCTGCTCGATCCGCTCGAGCCGATCGTGCATGCCCAGCAGTGGCTGGTGGCGATCTGCGCGATCACGGCGGCCGGCGCCATGCTCCTGCAACTGGCGGCACCGCCCCAGATCCACGCGGGCGTGCAGAGGGCCGTGCGCATGCTGGTGGCCTGCGTGGCCGTCTCGGTGGTGCTCATGATCGGCAAGAAGGTGGACCTGCACCACGGACTCATCGGCCACTTCTGGCCGGCCATGGCCGGCTGGCAGGATCAGTTCTCCGCGTGGCTGCAGGAGGCCCTGCAACGCGTGGGCCTGACCGGGGCTGGTACAACGACCGGATGACCGCCACGGCCCCCTCCGCCACACCACCGCTTCCCGTCCACACCGCCGTCGAGGCGATCGTCGCCCGGCATGGCCAGGACTGTCGCCACGCCGCCAAGCTCGGTGTCGATCAGGTGGCCGCCCGCTGGCAACCGGTGGATGGCGACGCAGAGGCGTTCACCGCGTTCTGCCGGGACCGGTTCGTGGCGGATCCGCAGGCCCGGCGACGCCTGCTGGACCGGCTCGAGACCGCCGTCGACGCGGTCGAGGGGCACCTTTACGAGATTCGCCGGCAGCTGCGATGGTGGACCGATGTCCGCACGGACACCTTCGACGGCGTGGACGACCTGCTGGCCAAGTTCGACCCTGCGCCGGATCTCTCCGATCAGTTCTACCGGCAGCGGCTCGCGTTCGTGGCGCTGCTCAACTTCCCGCGCACGGACCTGGCCGGCATGCTCCGGGAAGGCGCGGGCTGGAGCGTGGAGCGCTGGGCCGAGACCCGGCTGGCCCAGACCTTCGGACCCCGCATTCCGGTGGACCTCTCCGACCGCGCACGGCGCGTCTCGCACGAGGCCAACGTGTTCGTGTCCGGATTCCATGTGCCCGTGGGCACGCTGATCGCGGCGGATGGTCGCCGCTGGCTGCCGACGGACCGGAAGCTCCTCGCGCACTGGCTGGTGCGCGAGGAAGTCAAGGCCAACTACGGCTCGCCGGACGGCCTGCCCCGCCAGCGCGCCCTCATGTGGGTCATGGCGCGTCACATCGACGGCACCATCCCGGCCACCGTCATGGACGGCTCGAACACGCTGGACTGGGACAGCCAGCGGAACACGCTCGGGGGCAGGCCGGCCTCTGATCTGCACGGTCCGCAGCGGTACCGGCACTGGCTGGCGCAGCGTGATCTGGCCTTCGCGTTCGATCCGCTCCATCCGGAGGCTCCCACCGCCATCGCCCGCAAGTTCGACCTGGCTCGCGAGATTCCCGAGAGCGAGGTGGAACGGCTGCTGACCGGACTGCTGGAGCATCCGGTGCGATCCAGGCTCTCCCACTGGCTCTCGAAGCGCCTCGGCCGTCCACTTGAGCCGCAGGACATCTACTTCGAGGACGTGGCCGAGGTGAAGCCGGCCGAGGAGATGAACGCCGCCGTGAAGCGGCTCTTCCCCGACGAACGGAGCTTCCAGGCGAAGCTGCCCGAGGTCCTGCGCGGACTGGGTTTCGGTGACGCGGATGCGGCCTTCCTGGGCTCCCGCATCCGCGTGGAGATTGCGCGGGGCAGTGGCCACGCCATGCGGCCGGGGCTGCCCGAGTACGGCGCCTGGCTCCGCACCAGCCGCCTGGACGCCGAGCTGGGCTGGGACGGATTCGACACCGCCATGCACGAGCTGGGCCACAACCTTGAGCAGCTCTGCAGCACGCACTTCGCGCCGCGTCCGCTGCTGCGCAACGTGCCCAACACGGCCTGCACCGAAGCCTTCGCGTTCCTCTACCAGTCGCTGGGACGCCGGGTGCTCGGACTGGAGACCCCCGACCAGGCGGCCCGCGCCTTCCATCTGGACTCGATCGCCACCATGCTGGCCGCGTGCCAGATCGCGGGTCCCAGTCTCCTGGAACTGCACGCCTGGCGATGGATCTACGCGCATCCTTCCGCCACGGCCGAGCAGCTGCGCGACGAGGTGCTGACCATCGCCGAGCGGCTCTGGAAGCGCTTCTACGAGCCCCACTTCGGTCCCGACCCCTACCGGATCCTGGCGGCCTACCAGCACATGATCGGGCACCCGCTCTATCTGGCCGACTACACCATCGGGCACGTCATGAGCCACCAGATCCGCTCGCACCTGCGCGGCAGGGACCTGGCCGCGGAGACGAAGCGGATCACCTCGATCGGCTGCTTCACGCCCGACCTGTGGATGCGCAAGGCCGTGGGAGGCCCGCTCTCCTACGAGCCGCTGGCCTGCGACTGCGAGGCGGCGCTGGCCGCCATCGACTGAGACGGTTCAGGCCCGGCGACGGCGGGCGGCGAGGCCTGCGAGGCCCAGCAGCGCGGCGGCGCCGGGGGCGGGCACGACGGCGTACATGGACGTGTGGTCGAGCACGGCCCACACCCGGCTGTTGGTGGGGTCCTGGGTGTCCACGACCACGCCCCAACTGCCCACGAAGCTGGACAGGTTGGCGTCCGTGGCGCCGTACTGGGCCGCGAAGGCGTCCCAGGTGCCCAGGAAGTTCTGCACCCGCGAGGCCCCCGGGGCGATCACGTTGATGTTCTTCTCCCAGACGCCCGTGACGGGATTGAAGTAGGAGAGCTGGAGTTCGCCGGCGGCGATGATGTCGCTCAGCGTCCAGCCGTAGGTGTCGAAGTTCTGATACCCCGCCACGATGATGCCCGGATCGAAGGTCATCTCCAGCGTGTAGGCGTCGGTCGGCAGCCGGCCCTGGGCGTCCAGTCCCCCGGTGGACGCGATGCCCGAGATCTTCAGCACATCGCTGCCAAGGGTGTTCCACGGTCCCGAGTCGGGCATGGGGCCCGGATTCTCCGTGGTGCCCACGGACGAGCCG
>CAIOTP010000256.1 GCA_903861235.1 uncultured bacterium
CATTCAGTCCCAAGATTGTTTTTACCGGACTTTTTGTGGAAAATTGGATATTGCAACACTGGTATCGACCGCCGATCCCGAACCGTTTTCATTCGATTACTTGCCTCCGCAAAGATCCGTGGCATGTTGCCATCGCTCGACTGGCGTTCCCCCCCGTTGCCAGGCTGAAGTTCCCCTTGCGTTGAAGCCACAGCGGGTGTCCAGGCGAAGTCTGGTTGGTTCGCGTTCCTGTTCCCTTCGTTCCCTTCCCATTTTCGGAGTTCCCTTTCATGACATCTCGTTTTCTTGCGCCGTTGAGTGCGGCGGTTGCGCTTTGCGCGTCCGCAGCATCCGCGGGCATCCTCACCACGTCGAGTCAAACGACGTGGAACTTCTTGGTCGGCAACGCCGGACTCACGGTCGAGACCGAGACGTTCAGCGGCATCGCCAACGGCTTCTACACGAGCCCCTTCAGCAGCTCGACGCCGAGCGTGGCCTGGAGTGCGCTGGCCAGCGGTGGCATCGTGGTTCAGGACGGTCTGTTCTCCACCTTCAGCCCCGAGGCCTTGACCTTCAACTTCAGTCCGGGCGTGCGTGGTGTGGCAGGAAACTTCTTCGGCACGGACAACGACTTCAACAACGCCGCCGTGCTGTACGCGGTCACGCTGAGCGACGGATCCGGCTACACCGGCATCGCCACCGGCCCCGCGGACTTCACCGGCTTCTGGTCGACCACGGCCGCCACGATCTCCACGATCCAGGTGGCCGTGTCCAACATCGCCGGCGGTTCCGATGTCTATCCCACGGTGGACAACCTCTACTTCGCCGTGCCGTCCCCGGGAGCCGCTGCTCTGGTGGGACTGGCCGGCCTGGTGACCCGCCGACGCCGCTGAAGCCACTCCGGCCAGGCGGAGAACGAAGGAACATCTGCCACGAAGGCCCCTGGAACGGGGTCTTCGTGGCTTCACTTTTGGGACGGCATGCCGCCTCCCGGCCGCCCTGAAGGCGAAATTTCGCCAATTCCGGGGCTCGGAATTAGGGCACCCCGACCGGTTGGGGTTATGTTCAGACCGCATTCCGCATTTGCGGAGCATCATGTCCTTTTTCCGAACGATCGGCCATTTCGAAGAAGCGAAGAGCCCCATGCCCCAGAACTCGATCCTGCGTCTGGTCCGAACCGCCTCCCTGCTGGCCGCGGCCTTCATCACCTGCCTCGCCCCTGCCCAGGTCATGCAGGGCGAACCGCTGACCAAGCCGGCCTCGGCGCTGGCGGCCGAGCAGATGCAGACGCTGGAGGTGGTGCCCGTGGCGGAAATGCCGCCGCTGGACATGAAGACCATCGAGGAAGAGGACGCCGTGACCGAGGCCGACGGCGGGGCGCCGCGTTACGCCATTCCCACCCCGGTCCAGATCACGCCGGTGGAGTCCGGCCTCTGGGAACGGATCACCCTTCCTGGCGGAGGCGAACGGCTGGTCTGGCGCGTCCGGGCGAAGTGCTTCAACGCCGTGTCCATGAACCTGGGCTTCACCCAGTACCACCTGCCTCCCTCGGCCTCGCTGTTCATCCACGCCCCTGACCATGGGTTCGTCATCCGTCCGTTCACCGCCGCGGACAACGCCGACCACGGCCAGCTCTGGACCCCGCCGGTGCCGGGCAACGAGGCGGTGATCGAGCTCTCCGTGGATCCCCGCGAGCAGCACGCCGTGCAGCTCACGCTGGGCTCCATCAACTCGGGATACCGTGGCTTCCGCTCGGTGAAGGCCGATTCGATCGACAAGTCCGGCTCGTGCAACGTGGACGTGATCTGCTCGCAGGGCGACGGCTGGCGTGACGAAATCAGCAGCGTGGCGGTGATCAGCACCGGTGGCTCGCTCTTCTGCACCGGCTTCATGGTGAACAACGTGCGCCAGGACCTGACCCCCTACTTCATGACCGCCGCCCACTGTGGCGTCACGGCCAGCAACGCCCCCTCGCTGGTCTGCTACTGGAACTACGAGAACAGCACCTGCCGGGCTCCGGGCAGCGCCTCGAGCGGCGGCAACGGCGACGGTCAGCTGACGCAGTTCAACACGGGCGCCACCTGGCTGGCGACCTACTCGCCCTCCGACATGACCCTGACCCGGCTCACGGCCAGCCCGAACCCGAACTGGTACGTCTCGTTCGCCGGCTGGGACCGCGGCAGCCAGAATTCGACCAGTTCCTGCGGCATTCACCACCCGAACACCGACGAGAAGCGGATCAGCTTCGACAACAATCCCTCCACCACCACCAGCTACAACAGCAGCACCTCGCCGGGCGACGGCACGCACGTGCGGATCGGCAACTGGGAGGTGGGCACCACGGAGCCAGGCTCCTCGGGCTCGCCGCTGTTCGACCAGAATCACCGCATCATCGGCCAGCTGCACGGCGGTTCGGCCTCGTGCACCAGCATCACCAACGACTTCTACGGCCGCTTCTCGGTGTCGTGGAACGGCGGCGGCACCAACAGCACGCGACTGAGCGTGTGGCTTGATCCTGACAACACCGGCGCCACCACCACGGACACCATCTCCACCCGCGGCATCTCCGTGTCGCCCAGCTCGGCCGTGTCCCACACGGGCCTGGTGGGCGGACCGTTCTCGCAGCTGCCCTACACCTACACGCTGAGCAACAGCACGGCCAACGGCATCGGCTACACGGTTGCGCTGACCAGCAACATCGGCCTGCTCATCAACGGCGGCACCAGCACGGTGTCGGGCACCGTGCCCGCCAGCGGCTCGGCCACCGTCACGGTGACCGCGGGCCCCGCCCTGACCTCCAAGCCGGCCGGCATCTACACCGAGGACATCGTCTTCACCGACCAGGGCAACGGTGTCTCCCGGACCATCCGGCACACCGTGGAGATCGGCCAGACCGGCATCTCGATCACTCCGGCCACCGGCCTGAACGCCAGCGGCCCGGTGGGCGGTCCCTTCTCGGCCACCGCCACCTACGCCGTCTCCAGCACCCAGCCGGCGCCGGCGAGCGTTTCGGTGACCTCGAACGCGTCGTGGATCACCATCGACGGCGCCGCGTCGGCCAACTTCACCCTGAACGGCACGGGCGCTTCCCGATCCGTGGTGGTGGGCGTGAACGCCGCGGCGGCGTCCAGTCTGGCCGCGGGCCTGTACACCGGCACGGTCACCATCAGCAACGCCAGCGGCGGCTCGGGCTCGAGCACCCGCACCGTGCAGCTGGATGTGGGCCGCTACAGCTACGTCGCCACCGGCCTGCCGCGCACGATCAGCGACAACAGCTCGTTCAACACCACCATCAACGTGGCGGACGACTTCTGCATCGCCGATCTCGACGTGGTGATCGACATCCAGCACAGCTACATCGGCGATCTCCAGCTCGACCTGACCTCCCCCGCAGGAACGGTGGTGAGGCTGCACAACAACACCGGCGGCGCCTCCGCCGACATCATCGCCACCTACGACCAGGAAGGTGGACGGGCGGCGGACGGCCCCGGCACCCTGGCCGACTTCGATGGCGAGCGGTCCGTGGGCGCGTGGACCTTGCGGGTGGCGGACACCGCCACCACGGACACCG
>CAIOTP010000257.1 GCA_903861235.1 uncultured bacterium
CGCGTGTCCGCCAGTCTGCTGCACGCCGTGGGCCACCCGGAGTGGGTGGCGAAGGATGCCGCCGACTTCGCACGCATCGGCGCCGCACTGGCCGCGGACCGGGCGGGTCTGGCCCGGATGCGAAGCTCGCTGCGGACGCGGATGCAGGCCTCGCCGCTCTGCGACCGCGCCGCCTACGGCGAGCGGTTCCACAGGGCCGTCCGCGCATGCTGGAACTGGGCCTGTCAGGAGCGCATCCGTGTCTGAGCAGATGTGGAACCGCGCCATGCAGCAGCGTGCCGCAGGTCAGCTGTCGCAGGCCGTGGCCACGGTGCGGATGCACCTGAAGGTGAAGCCCCGCGATGCGCACGCCCTGCATCTGCTGGCCACCATGCAGATGGAGGCCGGCGACCCCCAGGCAGCGGCGGTTTCCGCCGAGCGGGCCCTGGCCCTGCTGCCCGGGCAACCCGACTTCTCCGCCACGCTGGCCTCGTGCCTGGCGCGGCTGGGCCGGTTCGAGCAGGCCATCGCTCTGTGGGAGGGTCTTCTGGCCGGACAACCGGACCATGCCCCCACCCTGTCGGCGCTGGCTGCGGCCTACGCCATGGTCGGCCAGGCCGAGCGAGGCGTGGCCGTGGGGCGCCGCGCCGTGGCGCTCATGCCGGGCGTTCCGCACGCGGTGGGCAACCTGGCCATCGCGCTGACCGCAGCGGGCCGCACCGAGGAGACGGAGCAGGCGCTCCGCGCCGGCGTGCTGCAGGCTCCCGACGACAGGTTCCTGCGTGCGACGCTGCTCATGCAGATGCACTACCGCATGCAGGATCCGGCGGAGATGCTCGAGGCGCACCGCACCTTCGGACGCATGGTGCCGGCGCCGCGCCCTCCCGCGATCGTCGATCCGGACCCGGCCCGGCCGCTTCGCGTGGGCATCGTCTCGCCCGATCTCTGCCGAAGTTCGGTGGCCAACTTCCTCCTGGCGGCCCTGCAGCCGCCTTCGGGCGTCACGCTGGTGGCCTTCGCCACGGCCGCTCACCATGAAGGCGATCCCGTGAACGCACGATTGAAGTCGCTCGTGCACGAATGGGTGGATGCGTTCCGTCTTCCCGGAGGCGACCTTGACGCATGCATCCGCCAGAGACGGATCGACGTGCTTCTCGAGCTGGCCGGCCATGTGGGAGAGAGCCCGCTCGCTTCGCTGGCCGCCAAGCCGGCTCCGGTCATCGTCACCGCCATCGGCTACCCGGGCACCACCGGCGTTCCCGCCGTCGACTGGCGCCTGGTCGATTCGATCACCGACCCGCCGGGCAGCGAGCACGCCTGCACGGAGCGGCTGCTTCGCCTGGATCCATGTTTCCTGTGCTACGCACCGCCCGAGGAGGCGCCGGAGATCCGTTCGCCCGCCGAGGCCACGCCCTTCACCTTCGGTTCGTTCAACAACCATCAGAAGATCTCGCCGGAGACGCTCCAACTGTGGGCCGCCGCCCTGCAGGCGGTGCCCGGTTCAAAGCTGCTTCTGAAGTCGAGCCTGGCCGCCCGGAGCAGCCGCGAACAGGGCCGGGACGCTCACCTGCTGCAACGCATGGACGAGTCCGGCATCGATCGGTCGCGCGTCGAACTGCATCCCCACGTGGCCACCCAGGGGGATCACCTGCATCTCTACGGCCGCATGCATGTGGCTCTGGACACCACGCCCTACAACGGCACCACCACCACCTGCGAGGCGCTCTGGATGGGCGTGCCCGTGATCACCACGCTGGGCGACCGCCACGCGTCCCGAGTCTCCGCCAGCCTGCTGCATGCCGCCGGACATCCCGAGTGGGTGGCCAAGGATGTGGCGGACTTCACGCGGATCGCCCGCGACCTGGCCGCCGACCGGCCTCGGCTCGCCGCGCTTCGGGCGTCGCTTCGGGCCCAGGTGAAGGCCTCGACGCTCTGCGATGCCGCGGCCTACGGGGAGCGATTCCACAAGGCCATCCGCACGTGCTGGGCCCAGGCCTGCGGAGCCGCGAACGGCTCCTGAAGTGACCGCACCCCCCTCCCGGCAGGATTTGCACGCGTGCGAAGCACGCGTCACGCATCCTGGCTGACGCGGAGCGCAGCGACGCGGCAGGCCGGACCGGCCGAAGGCCGGGACGGACACCCGGGCGACGAAGCACAGAGAGCCGAAGGCTTGCCGGACCTCCCGGCAGGATTTGCACGCGTGCGAAGCACGCGTCACGCATCCTGGCTGACGCGGAGCGCAGCGACGCGGCAG
>CAIOTP010000258.1 GCA_903861235.1 uncultured bacterium
GCCAAGCCGCCGGGCAAGGAGCCACGCGTGATCAGCCAGCTCTCCGGCGGCGAGAAGACCATGACGGCGGTCGCCCTGCTCATGGCCATCTTCCGCAGCAAGCCCAGTCCCTTCTGCATCCTGGACGAGGTGGACGCGGCGCTCGACGAGGCCAACGTGGAACGCTTCACCCGCGCCCTGACCCCGTTCCTGGACCGAAGCCACTTCATCGTGATCACGCACCACAAGCGCACCATGCAGGCGTGCCACGAGCTGCACGGCGTGACCATGGCCGAGCGCGGCGTGAGCCGGAGGGTGTCGGTCCGGGTGGATCAGGTGGGTGCCGACGGGCGGATCCGCGAAGAGGCGGCCTCGGGCAACGTTTCCTGACGGGCGTCCAGCCGGGTCACCGCGAAACTTCCGGCTTTCTTCTTGTCCGCCTTGGGCGGCAGGCTATGTTGCCGGTGCCGCCCGGCAGGCGGAGCGCCCCCAGGGTCTCGGGGATGCGCGGCGGGCCAATCGTGGGGGCCGCCGCGACTTGCTTCACGCCGGGCGGTTTTTCATTTTCAGCCTTCCCTGCGGGACACCGGTAGCATCGCGCCGCCATGACTCCGCCGCCCATTCGGATCGACGCGCTGGTCGTGGGCGGAGGTGTGGCCGGTCTGTTCACGCTGGATGCGCTGGTTCGAGCGGGCCGCAACGCCCTGCTCGTGGAGCGACATGCGCTGGGCCTGGGTCAGACCACCAGCAGCCAGGGCATTCTTCACGCCGGCGTGAAGTACGCGTTGGGGGGTGTGGCGGGCGACGACGCCGAGGAGGCCGCCGCAGCCGCCAGTCTCTGGAAGGCCATGCTCGCCGGCCTGGACTCTCCCGACCTCTCCGGCCTTCGGACCCTGGCCTCGCACGAATTTCTCTGGCGAACGGCCGGTCTGCTGGGGGCCGCGGGCATGCTGGGCGCCCGCCTGGCGCTGCAGACACGCCCGGAGGTCGTCGCCCAGGCCGAGCGGCCCGCGTGGCTGACCGGTGTCCGCGGTGAGGTCTTCCGCCTGGGCGAGGTGGTGATCGATCCCCGCGACCTCCTGGACCGCCTGCGGGCCCCTCATGCCGAGCGAGTGGCCTTGGGCGAAGTGACGGCGCTCACCGCCCAGGGGTCGTCCGCCGCCGTGACGGTGGCGATGCCCGAAGGCCCCCTGCGGATCCAGGCCAGCCAGGTCTTCTTGACCGCCGGCGAAGGGAACGAGGCCCTCCTCGCCTTGGCCGGCCAGCAGGCCAACGAACCCATGCAGCGGCGTCCACTTCGACAGGCCATGGTGCAAGGCCGGCTGCCCTGGGTGTTCGGCCACTGCATCGACGGCGCCAAGACCCGGGTGACGGTGACCAGCGACGAGACCTCGCGGGGCGTGGTCTGGCATGTGGGAGGTGAACTGGCGGAGCGCGGCCCAGCCTTGGACGAGGCCGCCTTCCTGGACCACGCCCGACGTGAGCTCATGGCGTGCCTGCCCGGCGCGGACCTGCGGGGTGCGGAGTTCTCCAGCTACCTGGTGCAGCGGGCCGAGCCGCGGACAACCTCGGGTCGACGACCGGCGTCCGTGCATGTCCGTGCCACCGGCCCCCTGGTCACCCTCTGGCCCGTGAAGCTGGTCATGGCGCCTCGCGCCGCGGCGCAGGCCACGGCGGCGAGCGTGCCGCCCGCTGCCGGAGCGGACGGCCGCTGGCCCACGGGCGTGCCCCGCCCCGCCTTGGCCCCGCGCCCCTGGGAGGAGGCCACATGGCGCCGCCTGGATTGACACCGGTGCCGCTGCCTCGCCGCTCCGCCGGCCGGCTGCCCGGGGGTGTGAGCGTTCTGGGCTGGGGCGCGTTCAAGATCGGCCGCAACGAAGGAATCAAGTATCCGACCCCCTACGACCTTCCCTCGGAGGAGGCCAGCCGCGACCTGGTGCACGCGGTGGTGGACATGGGGATCGGGGCCATCGACACCGCGCCGGCCTACGGACTGAGCGAGGCCCGTCTGGGGACGGCGTTGGGCACGCGGCGGCAGCGGATCTTCCTGAGCACCAAGGTGGGCGAAGTGTTCGAGGGAGGCCGGAGCACCTTCGATTTCGCCGAGGCGGCCGTGGAGCGAAGCCTGCTGCGGAGCCTGGAGCGGCTACGGACGCCCGGCGTGGAGGCGGCGTGGGTGCATTCCAACGGAGACGACCTGTCGATCCTTCGCGAGGGAGGCGCTGTCCGGGCCCTCGCACGCCTTCGGGAACAAGGCCGCGTGCACTGCGTGGGTTTCTCGCCCAAGTCCGTGGAGGGCGCCCTGGCGTGCGTGGAGCATGGCGGCATCGACGCGCTCATGCTCGAGCTTCATCCTCTGGACGAATCCATGCTGCCTGCCGCCGATCGGGCTGCAAGGGCCGGGATGGCCGTGTTCGTGAAGAAGCCGCTGGCCAGCGGAAAGCTGGACCCGGCCACGGCCATTCCATGGATCCTGTCCCACGCCGCCGTGACCTGCGTGGTCGTGGGCGGCCTGCACGCAGGACGACTCAGGGCGACCGCGGAGCTGGCGGCTGCGTGCCCGGCGCCGCCGGCGGCGTAGACGACCCCGGAGCGGGCGAGGCGCCGCCTCCCGCAGGCGGTGGGTTTCCCGGACCAGGAAGACTGGGCAACGCAGGCGGAACGGTCACGGGGGACGCGGGGGTGGTCGGCGTGGCAGGCGTGCCGCCCGCGGGCTTCGCGGGCAGAGCAGGCTTGGCCGGGCTCTGGCCCGGAATGGAGAGCTTCATACCCACCTTCAACGCCGCGGGGTCCGCCCCGATGGCGGCCTTGTTGGCGTCGTAGATCTCCTTCCATCGCTTGGA
>CAIOTP010000259.1 GCA_903861235.1 uncultured bacterium
CCGCTGCAGATGTACCTGTGCGACGTCTACACCGTGAACACGAACATCGCCGGCATTCCCGGGATCAGCGTGCCCGTGGGCTTCGTGCCGCGAGACGGGCGCCCTCTGCCGGTGGGACTTCACCTGCAGGGGCCGGCCATGGCCGATGCGACGCTGCTGCGGGCCGCGGCCATGGTGGAGCGGCTCCACCCCGAGGCGGCTCAGCGCCCCGCGTTCTGATCCGCCGTCGGCAGATCCTCCGGCGAACGGGGCACCCGTGACCACTCGCGAAGGCGGCTGCGGAAGGCTCGCTCGAGTTGCCCAGCCTGGTCCGTGCGCTGCGCGAAGTCGCCGATCGACGCCTGCACCGAGATCACGCCGTGTGCCTGATCACCCAGCACCGTGAGCGTGCCCGGATCGTCCTGGATCGAGCGGAGCCGATAGCGAAGGCCGCCCTCGATGCGGTCCTCGCCCAGCACGCCCATCTCGCAGTCGCTCGCCGCCTTGCGAGCCACCACCGGGACATCCACCCAGCGCCCCGCCTCGCCCGCCGGCTCGAGCGGCCTGGCCCCCTGGCGTTCGGCCGACGACTGCGCCTGGGCCAGGACGTCCACGATCTCCTGCTGCTGTCCGGGCGTGAGCCTGCGGTTGACCGAGACGGGCTCGCCGGGTTCGCGCACGTTGCTCTCCACCGAATAGGGCGAGTGGCACGCGGCGAGCGAAAGGCAGATCAGGCGAAGGCAGACTCTGGGCACCCCGGCAACCTAGCACGATCCTGGCCAGGCCTGCCGCGCCGCCTCGATCACCCGAAGGGCGGCGGCCGGGACGGCACGGTGCCGCAGGCGTCCCAGGGGCACCCAGGTGAAATCCCCCGAGGCCGGCAGGCGTGCCGCCCGCACGATGAACCGGATCCTTCGGTGCGTGGTGACGAAATCCACCTCGGCCAGCCTTCGCCCGGCGCGCATGCCGGGCATGCTCCGGGTCACTTCCGCGGCCGTGGCCGTGGGTGAAGCCTGACTGCACGGCGGAACCAGCAGACCCTGCCAGAGGCCGTCGGACTTCCGCTGAAGCGCCACGCGGCCCGCGCGGATCTCCACCAGCGCATGAAGCACCAACGGGCGCTGCACGGGAGGTGCGCGAGGCACGGGAACCTGGGCCTGCGATCCTGCCTTGCGCGAACCACACTGCGCCGAGAGCGGGCACCGGCCGCACGCCGGCGACCGTGGCGTGCAGATGGTGGCTCCGAGTTCCATGAGCGCCTCGTTGGTGACGCCCGGATTTTTCGCCGCCTGCACCAGATGGGTGGCCTGCTGCCAGCACCACGACTGTCCTGCGGTGTCCGCCACCGGCTCGCGCCGATCCGAGAGGCGGGCCAGCACGCGGGTGACGTTGCCGTCCACGATCGGCTCGCGCTGGCCGAACGCCAGACTGGCCACCGCTCCCGCGGTGTAGCGGCCCACGCCGGGAAGCGCTCGCAACGCCTGAGGATCCGAAGGCACCTCACCCCCGTGCCGCTCCACGATGCACACCGCTGCGGCATGCAGCGACCGGGCCCGGCGGTAGTAGCCCAGCCCTCTCCAGGCTTCCAGGACCGCCGCTTCGCCCGCCCGAGCCATGGCACGCGGCGTGGGGAAGCGACGAAGGAACTCTGGGAACCTTTCTGTGATCCGGGCCACCTGCGTCTGCTGCAGCAACGCTTCGCTCAGCAGCGCCGTCCAGGGCGTCCGCAGGCGACGCCAGGGCAGGTCCCGGGCATGCCTTCGAAACCACGACTCCAGATCGGCGGAAATGCTTGAAAACGAGGTCCTGGGCATGGTTGCGTGAAGGGGGTGGAACCGTTTCGTGGCTGACGTCGGAGAGTCCTTGCGGGTCCTTTCCCTGCCCCGTACCCTACCTCACCCCTCCGTCGGACACCCCACAAGACCCCCGCCGAAGACCCCACATGGCCAAGCTTTTCTACACCCTCCAAGAAGCCGCCGAGCGCCTTGGCAAGACCGGCGACGAGGTCACGGCACTCGTCGAGCAGGGCAAGTTGCGCGAGTTCCGCGACGCGAAGAACAACCTCACCCTGAAGGTCGAGGAGGTGAACCTGCTGGCAGGCGATTCCGCAGGCAGTTTCGAACTGGACCTGTCCACCACGGCACCGGCCGAGAGCGACAGTTTCGAGCTCGATCTTTCGGAGTCCGGCCTGTCGGAGCCCGCGGCCAAGTCGGCGGCGGACAGCCCCATCGGCCTCGACGCCATGGGCGGCGACGGCGCCACCGACGACCTGCTGCAGCTGGACCTGGGTGACTCCGGCTCCGCCGGCGCAGCTCCCACGCCGCCCGCGGCCCGTTCCGCCGCTCCGGCCCCGGAGGCCGAGGAGATGACCTTCGAACTGGACCTTTCGGGCAGCGCGGCAGCCGTACCCGCCCCCTCGGCCGGTGCATCCCAGTCCGCCATGGCCATGCCGGCCACGCCCGCCGGCACTCACGATGACATGACCTTGGAACTCGACCTCGGGGATTCCGCCCCCGCCGGGGCTCCCAAGGCCAGCGTGAGCGACGAGCTCACCCTGGAACTGGATCTCGACTCTTCCGCCGCCCCGGCTGCTCCGGCCAAGGGGGGCGACATGCTCGACAGCATGGGCAGCATGGCCGCGGCCAGTGCCGCCAGTGGCGTGGGTGCCTCGGCCGGAGGCTCCGCCGTGGACAGCCGCATGGGCAGCGCCGCGGGCTCGGCGATCGGTGATCGCGTGAACCTCGAAGGCGAAGGCTCGGGCAGCGGCCTGATGGACCTGACCAGCGACAGCGAGAGCAGCAGCATCGGCGCGGCGCTGATGGACGAGGCCTTCTCCTCAGACGAAGGCTCGGAACTGCCTGCCAACGCCAGCGGCATCTTCGGTGGCGAGGCCGGTGGCGAGAATGCCGCCGAAGGCGAAGCCGTGGCGGCGGGTGCCGCCGTGGCTGCCGCCGCGGTCGTGGCGACCTCGGGCAAGAGCGCCCGGGCTCCCATCTTCACCTCGGCCCCCACTTCGGTGCGCGAGGCCTATGACGGACCATGGAGCGGCCTGGGCGTGGGCCTGCTGCTCCCGAGCTTCCTGGGTCTGGCCGCTGCCGCCGCGGTGATGACGCTGCGGATCATGGGTGCGCCGGCCGAGTGGGCCGTGATGTTCGCCAAGGACTGGATGATGTGGGGCGGGGCCTTCGCGGGCGCCGTCCTGGTCTGCGGTGGCATCGGCTTCTTCGTGGGCAAGGCCACGGAGTGAGCCGACCGGATCCCGCATGCTGAACAGGCACGGTTCGGACCAGTGGCTGCCGACGACGCTCGTCGCCGTTCCGGTGATGTCGGCTTGCGCCTGGCTTGCGGTTCGTGGCGAACCCGGCTGGTGGCTTCCCTTCGGCGTCTCGCTGCTGGCCTGGTCGGGGTTCTGCGCCTTCTTTCGCGATCCGCCGCGACGCCCGAACCCGTCGGATCGGCACAGCTGGCTGAGCCCGGCCGATGGTCGGGTGAGTTCGGTGGAACGCCATGCCCAGCATCCGGCCACGGACGGGCCCGCACTGGTCATCCGGATCTTCCTGAGCGTGCTCGATGTGCATGTGAACCGGGTGCCATGGGATGGCGAGGTGGTCCTTCGCGAGCACCGTCCGGGTCAGTACCTGGACGCCCGAGCCGCCGAGGGCGCTCGTGTGAACGAAAGCCTGCTGGTCGGACTTCGCACCCAGGCCGGCACCCGCTGGGGCGTCCGACTGGTCGCCGGAGCGATCGCGAGACGCATCGTCTGCACGGCACGTGTGGGCGACCGCGTGCGGCGCGGTGAGCGGATGGGGCTGATCAAGTTCGGCTCCACCACGGAACTCATCGTGCCGGATGCACTGGGCGAGCCCCTGGTGCGTGTGGGTGACCGGGTGATCGGCGGCGTGACGCCGCTGGTCCGTTCAGAACATCAGGTCGTCTGAAGGCGGATCCTCGGGCTCCTCGGCGGCCGGAGGTGGCCAGGCCGGCTGAGCCCGGAGGTGCACCCGCTCGATGCGGGCCAGATGCGCACCCAGCAGCGTGCGGACGGAATCGAGCGCGGTCTGGGCCGGCACGGGCCGCGGCTCACGGCCTCCCAGGATCAGGATGGCGGCGTGGCAACGGCCGTCGCTGCGGCACGGCGCCAGCATGGCCCAGCGGCCTCCGAGTTCGTGAGCATCGTCCGGAGCGCCCCACGTCATGGCGTCCTGCGTGCCCAGAATGCCGCCCACCACCACGCGGTCGGGAAGCAGGGATCGCTCCACTCGGGCCATGAGCCTGACCACGGCGTCCGCCTGCGGGCCTGCGCCGCCGCTGCAGGCGGCCAGACCGAACTGCGTGCCCGGGCCAGCCAGCCAGATCGCCACCACGGCATCCGGCAGGCATCGGGTGATGAAGTCCGCCGTCTCCCGTGACGCCGTCAGGGCGTCCAGCTCGCGACCGATCGCCTTTCGGAGCGCGTCCAGGCACGAAAGCGAGCTCTGGGAGGCGGGTGACATGGCCGAAAGCCATCCATCCAGCGTCTGGTGCGAAGGCTCACCGCCACGGATCCGTTGGGCGAGCCCCCGCAGCTGTTCGATCCTCTCGCGACGCTCACGGTCGACACGACAAGCCTGGACGCCTTCACGCACGCGCTCCAGGAACTCGCGCGCCGAGCTCTCTCCCGAGATCGCCTGGACGGCACCGTCCTCCAGTGGCACGGCTTCCAGCGCGGACTCCGGGCCGATCACCAGGATCCGGGTGGAGGGCGAGAGTCGACGGAGCCGCTCCAGGGGTTCGGTGGCGTCCAGGGCGGTGCTGGCGTCGACCACCACGACATCGATCCATCGCTCCACACAACGCACGAATGCACGATGGGCGTCCGGAAGCACCTCCACGCGGTTTCCCCCCGCCACCAGCGCCTCCAGCCACTCCGGCCACCGGGCGGCATCACCCACGGCGAGCACCTGGGCGGGCGCCGTGGTGCGGGAGGAGCTGGGATGGGCGGGCTGATCGTGCATGGCCCCGGCTTGTCGACCTGATCCAGGGTCGACTTCAGGGCCTCAACGCGAAAATGGGGCCTCAGGCCCCGCCTGTTCCGTCTGTACCGGCGCCGTGCCGCTCCCGCCACAGCCGCACGGCCTCGGCCTCCCGGGGATACAGGGGCACCAGGGCCTCCGCCCGGACCGTCCGGCCTCGCTCCAGCATGCGCATGCCCACCCTCAGCAGGCCGGCCGCATCCAGCTGCAGCGGCACACGCCGGATCCCCCGCCGTTCGCAGGCCTGCACCCAGCTGGCGGGCAGGTGCTCGTCGGCGACCAGGCATTCCACGCCCGCCTGGTCCCACATGTCCACCGTTCGCGAGCGAGCGTCCGCGGCCACGTCGGGCTCACCCCGGCGATCCACCCGAGCGGTCCACGCCTCCTCGCCCTTGCAGGCCAACGCCACCCACGAGGCCTGCTCCGGCTGCAGCCGACCTTCGCGCCGCGCCACCTCCACCGCGACCACGGCCGCGCAGACCTGCACCACCGGCACACCGATGGCCAGAGCCATGGCCTGAGCTGCGGCATGTGCCATGCGCAGTCCCGTGAAACCTCCGGGCCCGCCGTCCACGACGACCGCGCCGAGCGAACAGGGTGCCACCTGCCTTCTCCGGCAGAGACGGTCGATCGCCGGAAGCAGGTCCTCCACGTCGCGCCGGTCCGCCTGCACGGGCTCCTGCTCGACCCAGTCCGCGTGGCCCAGCGCCACCGACTGCGCACGCTGGCTTGCCTCGATCGCAAGCACCATGGCCTGGCCAGGCATCAGTCCGGATCCCCCTCGATCATCTGGATGTGCACGGCGGACATGGCCGCGTCCGTCGCCGAAGGCACCGGCTGATCCAGCCGGAACGGCACCACCACGCCACGCTCATGATCCGAGTTGAGCAGCAGCAGGCTCTGGCCGACCGCCTCCGCACCCTCGGGCACATGCTTGTGCCCCGCCACGAAGAGCCTCACGCCCCACGCCTGCGCCAAGGCCTGGGCCTGCGCTGCGGAAATGCCGCGGCCCCACGTCAGCTGCCATGCGGCACCCCGGCGGGCCTCGAAGTCGGCGTCCTGAAGTTCACGGTCGAACACGGCGGGATCGAAGCCCGCCAGAGCCAGCGGCGAAGGGAGCGAATGCGAGCAGAAGATGCCGCCGTGCGTCCGCACCGCCAGCGGCATGGCCTTGATGAAGCTTCGAATGGCGGCATCCACCACTTCGGCCTGCTCGCCGAAGCTCCAGTCCAGCCCGTCGCGGAAGAGAGCCGTGTTCTCGCCGGCCCCCTTGCTGACCGGCTGGTCGAAGGCCTGCGCAATCTCGTGATTGGCCAGCATGGGATGCACACGGCCGGGGTGGGTCTCCATCAGCGTGGCCACCTTGGCGAGCATGCGCCAGCTCAGGTCCGCGCCATGCATGAGCCGGTCGCCGTGGATCAGCTCGTGCAGGATCAGGTGATGATCCGGCTGCTCCAGCTGCGCAAAGGCCACCACCTTGGCGAAGTGAATCGGATGATCATGCAGATCGCCGGTGGCCAGCAGGCGACCTCGATCAGGCAGGTGGATCACGCAACCCCTGCGGTTGGGATCCCCCCGAAGCAGGCGAGTGGCCCGACCGAACAGGCTCGCCACCCCTTCGGCGCCCAGCTGGTCGAGAGACGGCTTCACGGATCCACCACGGCCGTGGCGAAGCAGCGACCTTCACCGAGTGCCGAACGGATCGCCACAGGCAGGTAGACCAGGCCGCTCGCGGGGGCCTCGAAGGTGAATCGGAGCGTGAGCACCACCGAGTCGCCTCGCGGCTCCGACTTCAGCAGTTCGGCCTTCACGCGAGGGTCCAGAGACTTCACGCCCTGCACCTGGTCCCAGCCGGCGGGCTTGGGCTTTCCTCGCGGCGTGCCGTTCTCGAGCACCAGGGTGCGCTCGACCGCCTGCCCGGGCTTCACGCGGCCACAGAGCACGGCGCTCTCCGGCAGGAACCAGCCCCGCTTGTCGGCATCCGGATCGAAGCGGACACCGGTGGATTCATGGCGCACGCGAAGCGGAATCAGGATCGCGTCCGGATGATCGGTCTCGACGAGCATCCACTGACGAAGGCCACCTTCCGGAAGCGTGGTCAGGTCCCACGCGATCTCATGCTCGGCGCGGGATCCTTCCGCGCTCGTGCCGCCTGCGGGCCGACCGTCCACACTGAGCACTCGGAACGGCTTGCCGTCCGTCGAGGCCAGGCGGATGGTCCCCTTCCGGCGGCCCTGCAGCGCGTCCACGAAGGGTGGATCCGGCTGCACGGGCCAGGTGACCACGCCCTTCATCTTGGCCACCATGGGCTGCGCAGCCCCGTCGAGCAGCACGAAGATCTTGGCGTCCTTCTCGCCGGGAGCTCGCGGTGCCTCCATGGTGGCGGAGAGCTCCACGCTGCCTCCAGGGGGAATCTCGCGGCCTGCAAGGTCGGTCACGGCGGTGCACTTGCAGCTGGGAAAGGCGCTGTTCACCTTCACGGGCGCGGTGCCGGTGTTCCGGACCACGAATCGGCCCGTGCGGGACTCGCCCGAGGCGAGCCGACCGAAGTCGACCACGGCGGGTTCGATGACCACGCCCGCAGGGGCGCCGGGAGGAACGGTGGCCATGCCCAGCAGACACGCAAGGAGAGCCGCGACCATGATCCAAGTCTAGGTGCTGACCGCCCGGTCACCGAGCGGGCAATCGCAGACCGGTCTCCACGAGCCGCAGGGCCTGCTCGGCACGATCCTGGGCCGCGGTCATGCGCTCCACGGCCCGGTCCAGTCGCTCGGCGTCGCCGTCCGAGACCGCCTCGGCCAGCAGCGGAAGCATGCACGGCGCATAGCCATCGTTGCGGTCGCTGGCCGCGATCAGGCTGCGGAACCAGGGTCGACCCTCCAGGCCTGCGTCATCCACCCAGGCTCGGATCAACGATCGCAGGCCGCGCCGCACGCGGGCGTCGTCCTGACGATTGAGCTCCGGCCCCTGGGCGATCGCGGCGTCGATGGCCTCGCCACGAATCACCATGGCCTCCATGGCCGGGCGCAGCGTCTCCAGGCGCCGCCGCATGTCCTCGTCCTGACATCGCTGCAGCAGCGCGTCCAGATGCGCCAGCAGCCCCCTGCCCAGGTCCTGCACCCGCCATCCTGGAAGAGGCGACTGTGCCGCCAATGCCGCGATCGCCACCGCCTCGCGCGTGATCATGGACGCGCTCGCGTAGTCGTCACCGACCGTGGCCCGGTACCAGGCCACCGTGTCGTAGTTGCTGTGGTAGCTGGTCCCCGGCGCACCACCCGCACCCAGCGAGACGCTCGGCATGCCCACCCTGCACACGAAGCCGATGTGGTCGCTCCCTCCGCCCAGCGCCCCGAACCTGGGCGGACCGCCCGAGTCGCCACGAATCGCGGAAAGCACGCTGCGCTTCGGATCCGCTGCGCTGGGCACCCGTTCGACCGCCTTGCCCACCAGACCGGCCAGTTCCGGCGTGAGCGCAATGGACGGGTTGGGACCCATGGCCGCCATGTCCAGGTTGATGTAGGTCACGCCACCGTTGAGCAGCTCTTCGGCATGCGCTTCGACCCATTCGGTGCTGCCGATGATCCCGAACTCCTCGGCGCCCCAGGCCGCGAACACGATCGTGCGGGCGGGCCGGATGGATCGACGGGCCAGATCGGCGAAGCAACGTGCGGCCTCGAGCAGGCACATGGTGCCCGCGCCAGGATCCGCGGCTCCGAAGCCCCACGCGTCATGATGACAGCCGATCACCACCATCTCCTCGGGCCGCACGACACCCGGGAGCACGGCCAGGATGTTGGCGGAAGCGCCCATGAATCGATCCTGCTTGACCATGAGCCGCAACTTCCAGCCCGGCCCACTTTCCAGGCGGTAAGGCATGGACAGCCCTCCCGCCCAGCCCTCGGGCACCTCCGAACCCGAAAAGCGAGACAGGATCGCGCCCGCCGCCGCGTAGCCGATGGGCTGCACCGGGATCCGCGGAAGGTCGAGCGTGGCCGGGTCCTGGCGGAGCACGTTGTCGGCGGCGAACACGCCGGGGGTTCCCGGATCGCCCGGATATGGAAGCGTGTTGAGCGTGCCTCGTTGGATGCAGTTGTCGTTGGCCCAGCCACCACCCTCCGGCCAGACCTTGCCTTTGGTGAAGCCTGCGTCCGCAGGATCCGTGTAGAGCACCAGGCCAGCGGCACCGGCCTCCTCCGCGAAACGCGCCTTGTAGCCACGGAAGCACCTGCCGTAACGCGCAAGGACGATCTTGCCCTTCACCTCCACGCCCAGCGCCGCCAGGCGGGCGAAGTCCTCGCGCGTGGCGTAGTTGGCGTAGACCACCGGCGCCGTCACGTCACCGCTGCCGCTGTAGGCGTTCCAGCCCCAGGTCAGGTCGGGATGGGCCGTGGAGGGATCCTCGAGCAGGTTGCGCTCGTTCACCGGCAGGGCCACCACCCCGCGACGGGATGCGGCTCCGTCCGCCGCGGCTGCCGTCGCCTGTCCGGCGTCGTCCACGATCTGCAGCTCAGCCGCCACCGGCCTGGCCAGCAGGCAACGGAAGCCCTCGACGCGCGTCATGAGCCCGAGATCGAAGAAGTGCTTGCGGATCCGCTCGATCTGCCGCTCGTCGCCCGGCGTGCCCGCCACATGGGGCTCCTCGGCCAGAAGCGCATGCACCTTGCGAAGCTCCTCCGGCCTCACCTCCGCCACCGCCAGGTCGACCAGTTCCATGGGTTGGGGCACCCGGACCTGACGCGAGGGATCAGGCACATCGGCCGGCGGCGCCTGGGCGGCGACCATCGCCACCAGGCCGACGAGCATCAGAAGGGCGCGGCACATGGCGTCAGTGGCCGGAGCCGGCCGTCTCCTTGGCCGCCGCACCCAGGACCTCGGGCCACGGGTTCACCGCGTGGCAGGCTCGTCCGGTGCGCTCCACATAGTCCTGGTGGTAGTCCTCGGCGGGATAGAAGGTCTTCGCGGGCTCGATCTGCGTCACGATGGTCCTTCCGGCGAACTTGGGCGACGCCTGAAGCGACGCCTTGATGGCGTTGGCCTCCTGCAGCTGCGAGGCATCGGTGGTGAAGATGGCGCTGCGGTACTGATCCCCCACGTCCGGGCCCTGGCGATTCAGCTGCGTCGGATCGTGCATCAGGAAGAAGCCCCGCGCCAGCTGGGCGAAGGTGATCCTGGAGGGGTCGTACACCACGCGGACGGCCTCCGCATGCCCTGTGCGGTGCTCGCAGACCTGCTCGTAGGTCGGGTTCTCCACCGACCCGTTCATGTAGCCGCTGGAGACCTCGACCACGCCCGGACACTGCTGGAAACGGTGCTCGATCCCCCAGAAGCAGCCACCGGCGAAGTACGCGGTGCGGGTCTCCACGGGCCGGCTGGCCGCCGGCAGCGGCTGCCCCTTCTCCACGAAGTCCAGCGCCGCCGAGTTCAGGCAGAAGCGCAGGCCCGACGGTGCGGGCCCGTCGTCGAACACGTGTCCAAGGTGCGCACTGCATCGCGCACAACGGATCTCCACTCGGGTCATGCCGTGACTCTCGTCCTTCATGTACGCCACATGGTCGCGATCGAAGGGCCTGAAGAAGCTCGGCCACCCGGTGCCCGAGTCGAACTTGTGCTCGCTGGAGAAGAGCGGAAGGCCACAGACCACGCAGACGTAGGTGCCGCTCTTCTTGTTGTCGAGCAGGTTGCCGCAGAACGCCGGCTCCGTACCCGATCGCTGCGTCACGCGGTACTGCTCGGGCGTGAGCCGCTTGGCCAGTTCCGCCACCTTCTCGGGGGACAGCGGGCGGATGTCATAGCCGGCCCGCGAGAGTTCCCGCGTGTCCTTCTTCATGGTCGTCTCCTGGGATCCGTCCGTTTCGCCCTTCGGGGGCTGGGAAGCCTGCATCGCGAATCCACCGATCAGGGTCACGGCGACCAGCGTCAGGGCGATGAGCGTCCGCATCGGGCCATGGTATGCCGGCCCGGGACAGGATTCGACCGGCCGTAGACTCATGGGCGTGACCATCCCAGGATCCATCTGGGGCCGTGCCCTCGCCGCCCTCCTGACGGTGTGGCTGGCGTCGTGCCGAACACCCCCACCACCGCCGGTGCCGTGGTTCGAGGGCGAAGGCAAGCATCTGGGCGTGAATCCGCCGCCGGACGACCGGGTGGAGGTGACGGCCTTCGTGGCGAACTTCCTGATCCAGTCTCCAGAGTCCTTGGGCGACGGATTCGGTCGTGCCATGGCGCTGGGCAACAAGACGCTCGCCATCGCGGCCCCGGGCGCAGCAGGCGGAGGCGCCGTGTGGATCTTCGACACGGCCTCGATCAAGCAGGCTCCCACGCGTTTGGGCACCGGCGGTGATGCGGACATCCTGGGATTCGGTGCGGCGGTGTCCGTCTCGCCCTCAGGTCAGATCGTGGCCGTCGGGGCGCCCGAATCACGGGTGCAGGGCCAGGCCGGTGCGGGCGCGGTCCTGATCTGGCGTCTGCAGGGCAAGACGTGGACCTTTGTGGGTCGATTCCTGGACGACGAGCCCCAGGCCGGGTCCAGGTTCGGCGCCGCGGTGGAGGTGGACGAGTACAACCTGGTGGTGGGGGCTCCCGGCGCCGGCACCACGGAATTCCCGGAACAGGGCCTGGCCATGGCCTGGGTTTCCAAGGCGCCGGCGAAGTGGATGGAGCCCATCACCATCCAGGCGGAGAAGCCGACTCGCGGCGAACGCTTCGGCACCCGCATCAGCCTGATGACGGGCGACGCCCTCATCGCCTCGGATCCGCCCTCGGGCGCGGGCCCACTGGCCCTCTTCCGGAATCGGCTCGGCAAGTGGGGCGACAAGCATGTGGCCATGCTCTACCCCCGTCGAAGCTCGCCCCTCGACGGTTTCGGCGCCTCGATGAGCATCTATGTGGACTCCCGGCTCCGAAGGCCGCGGGACAAGGACCTGGCGAGTTACGACCCGGGCATGATGGCCGTGGGTTCGCCGGGAGCCAACACGCCAGCTGCCGCCGATGTGGGCTGTGTGCATCTGTTCGAGCAGAACCCCAGGAACCGCGCATGGCGTGAGCGAAGCAAGCTGCTTTCGCCGGATCCGCAGGCCGAGGCCGCTTTCGGGTCCTCGGTCTCGATCAGCCGGGACCGGCTCATCGTGGGAGCTCCGGGGCACGATCACGGCGAGAGTTCCGATTCGGGATCGGCGTATGTCTTCAAGTCCCAGCTGGACCGCAAGACGGACGAGCTCGAGTGGAGGGCCACGTTCGAACTCCGACCTTCGGAACCCGCGAACGGTGGTCGCTTCGGATCCCTGGTCACCGGGTCCGACGACTGCATCGCGATTTCGGAGCCCGGCAAGGAGCGCGTGCACCTGTTCACCCGGACCGAGGCCGGCCCCGGACTGCCCGTGCCCACGCCGGAAGGGCCGACCACGGCCTCGGAGGCCCAGAATCCCGCACCGGCCCGGATTTCCTCGTCTTCGCTATAGTGTCGGCCCGTCGGACAGGTGTCCGAGCGGTTGAAGGAGCAGCATTGGAAATGCTGTATACGGGTAACCGTATCGCGGGTTCGAATCCCGCCCTGTC
>CAIOTP010000260.1 GCA_903861235.1 uncultured bacterium
GCCGCTGGCGCCGCCTGGGACAGTTTCGTCACTGCAGGCATTCGTACCCAGACCAACGATGGTTACGGCGCGAATGCCATTGCCCTGACTGCTGACCCCGGCTTCAGCAACATGAACCAGGCCAACGCCACCAAGATCACGGGTTCGTCCACCGGCAACGGCCCGGGCTGGTACCCGTCGCTTGGTGCCACCGCGTCCGCCAATCCTTGGTGTGTGGTCGGCTTCTACAACGGTGCCACCAACATCGCCAAGACCCAGTCGAACATCGCCGCCAACGGCATCAATGCCGGCGGCAGTCTGGACAACATGTTCATGCTCGCCCGACTGGCGATCGATACGGCAGACATCGGCATCAGTGGCACCCCGACCATCACCATCAAGCTCGGCATGACCGTGTTGAACACGGGATCAGCCACCTCGACCGGTGCCGGCACCAACGCCGCCTACCGCGCACAGTCGACCCTTGAATTCGCCGCCGTCCCCGGCCCAGGCGCCCTCGCCGCGGTCAGCCTGGCCGCCTTCATGCGGCGACGCCGCAGCCACTGAATCACTGGCCTCCTGGATCTTCCCACTCTTCATGCCGTTGCGGCCCTCGGGTCGCAACGGCCTTTTTCTTTCCCCGATCCACCTATCCTCCCCGGCTTGCTCCCCCCACCCCCGCCACCTCCCGCCGCGTCGCGGACCGCTGACCGCGATTGGCTCGCCATCTGGGCCTTGGTGAGCAGTTGCTCGGCCGTGCTCACCTGCCTGCCGCCGCTGGCCGCCGTGGGAGGCGTGATGGGCTTCATCGCCTGGCGACGCGCCGCCGCCGCGGGGCGAAGGACCCGCATGGCGGGCTGGGCGCTTGGCCTGGCCGGTGGCGCCATCATGCTGCAACTATCGCTGGCGGAGGCCGTGGGTGGATGGCTGCTGCCGAACCTGGAGCGACGCACCACCCAGGCCATCACCGCGGCCTGCGAGGGGCGCTTCTCGGCGGCGGTGCCGGATCCCGAGTCCCCTTCCCTTGCACCTGCCGCCGCGGCACCTTCTCCCCAGGCGATCGACCGGTTCGCCGCGGATCTGGCCGCAGCCATGGGATCGCTCAAGTCGGTCAGCGTGATCAATCCCGAGGTGAACGGATCGCCGCTGACCCCACGGGTGACCATGGCGTTGGTGGCCCAGTTCGAGAAGGGATCCTGCACGGGCTCCGCTCGGGTGCAGTGGGTGCCGCCGCCCGCCTCGGACCCGCAACCCTGGCTGCCCACCGCTCGGGTCCTCGAGGTCGAGTTCGCCCTGCCGGGCGGCCGAACGCTGCGGGTGGGACCCGAGGAAACCCCCACGCCATGACCGAGGCACCCCCGATCGACAGGCCCCCCACCCACCTCTGTCGGACCAGCGTGCTGGCGGCCATGTTCGCGTTGCCTCTCTGCTGTCCACCCATGACGCTGCTGGCCGCCGTCACAGGCCTGTTCGCGCTGCGGCAGATTCGGCGTGACGCATCCTTGCATGGCCGCGGCCTGGCGTGGGCGGCGGTGGCCGTGGGCACGGTCTCCACCGCCATCTTCAGCGGACTGCTCTGGAACAACGGTCTCGACACGCTCTGGCGCGGTCCCCAACCTCCCGTGGCCGCGCTCATGACCGTCGACACCGCCGAGATGCCCCGACATTGGAGCGGTCCGGCCGCGAACGCCCCGGCGGACACGCTGCAGGCCTTCGCCGCACCCCTGGAGGCTCGCCACGGCCGCTTCAAGTCGGCCCGCAACAGCGGCTCCCGGCTGGCTTCGCTGCAGCAGGACGGTCGGGATCCTGTCGTCACGGTGCCCGTCACCCTGACCTTCGATCGGGGCGAGGTGGAGGCGGACCTGGGCCTCGAACGGTTCGACGCCCACGGCGGCGGCGTGGTGATGAAGTGGCGCAGCCTCCGGGTGCTGGACCCCGCCTTGGGCGATCCGGTCTTCCCGCCGGGCGAACCGGGACCACCGCCGCTGTCTCCGCCGCCGGGAAAGCCCGCCGCCGCAGGTGCACCGGCCCCCCGGCCCCCGCTACGCTGAACCCATGGCGAACGCGATCGAGGTCCGCGAGCTGGTCCGCGTCTTCGGCACCCAGACGGTGCTCAACGGCATCAACCTGGACGTGAAGGAAGGCGAGACCATGGTCATCATGGGCGGCTCGGGCTGCGGCAAGAGCACGCTGCTTCGCCACCTGATCGGCAGCCTCCGGCCCACCTCGGGCAACATCCACCTTTTCGGCGAGGACATCAGCGTGCTCCCCGAGGCGGAGATGGACCGGGTGCGTCGCAAGTTCGGGATCCTGTTCCAGTCGGGCGCGCTCTTCAACAGCATGACCATCGCCGAGAACGTGGCGCTGCCGCTGCGGGAGCACACGGACCTGGACCACCACATCATCGACATCCAGGTGAAGATCAAGCTGGAACTGGTCGGCCTGCGTGAACATGCGGAGAAGTTCCCCAGCCAGATCAGCGGCGGCATGAAGAAGCGCGCGGGGCTTGCGCGGGCCCTCGCCCTGGATCCGCGGATCCTCTTCTACGACGAGCCCAGTGCAGGTCTGGATCCGGTCACCAGCGCCGAGATCGACCAGCTGATCCTGGACCTGACCCGGAAGCTCGGCGTGACCAGCGTGGTGGTGACCCACGAGATGGACAGCGCCTTCACCATCGCCGACCGCATGGTCATGCTGGACAAGGGCCGGGCCCTCCGCGTGGACACGCGCGAAGCCTTCGACGCGCTTCGCAAGCTGCCGGAGGCGGAGGCCGCGGCACTGCCCGAGACCGAGCGGCTGATCCGCCAGTTCCTGCGCGGCGACGCCCAGGGACCCATCACCGAACGCAAGGCCGCCACCAACTACGCCGAGGACCTGCTTGGCACGGGCCTGAAGAAGCAGCCGCCCTCGGCCATCACGCCGACCCGATGAACTCCGCGGTGCAACGCATCGCGCGAGGCCGCAGGTGCCTCGTGATGGGACTGGGCGCCTTCGGTGGAGGGCTGGGTGTGACGCGTGCCCTGGCGCAGGCCGGCGCGACCAACGTGACGGTGACCGACCTGGCTCCGGAGGAGAAGTTGCGGTCGTCGGTCGAGGCCCTTCAGCCGCTGGTCCAGGCAGGCCGCGTCCGACTTCGTCTGGGTGGACACGAACTGCAGGATTTTCGTGACGCCGAGGTGGTGATCGCCAATCCGGCGGTGAAGCACCCTTGGCAAGATCCCTTCCTGACGGCGGCCCGCCACAGCGGCGCCACCATCTCCACCGAGATCCGTCTCTCGCTCGAGGGCCTGCCGCGTGACCGCGTGATCGGCGTCACCGGCACGGCCGGCAAGAGCACCACCAGCGCCATGATCGCGCACCTGCTCGAGGCGCCCGGACGAAGCGCCACGCTGGCCGGCAACATCGGCGGGAGCATGCTGGTGGATCCTCCCGCGATCGGAGCGGCGGACTGGGTGGTGGCCGAGCTCTCCAGCTTCATGCTCTGGTGGCTCGGACCCGAGTCGGGACAGCCGCACTGGTCGCCCCGCGTGGGCGTGCTGACCAACCTGGCCGACAACCATCTGGACTGGCACGCCACCGCCGCTCACTACAGCGCCAGCAAGGCGCTGATCCGCGGCCCCGGCCAGCAGCTCTTCGTCTCGGACTTCGATCAGGACGATCCGGCCTCCGCCGAACGCTGCGCCGCCCTTCCGGCCGGCGCCTGGTGGCGGGCGAGCCAGACTCGCGCCGAGCCCGGCCTGCACGAATCGATCGCCGACGCGTGCCCCCTTCCCGGCCCCCACAACCGGCGCAACGCGCTGCTGGCGCTCCGCGTGGCCGCGGCGGCGATCCGTCTGGATGGCGGCACGCCGGACTGGCGACATCTGGCCGACCGTCTCCGCTCCTTTCGCGGCCTGCCACACCGACTCTGCCTGGTGCACGAGGCGGAGGGCGTGCGATGGTTCGACGACAGCAAGGCCACCACGCCCGAGGCCGCGCTGCTGGCGGTGGGCTGCTTCCCGGAGCGGCGTCGCGTGCACCTGATCGCCGGCGGGTACGACAAGGGTTCGGACCTGACCCCGATCGCGGACCTGGCCGGTTCACTGGCGGGCGTCTACGCCATCGGTGCCACCGCCCCCGCCATCGCCGCGCGCGGCGGCATCGCCTGCGGCACCCTGGACGGAGCGGTCAGCCGCATCCGCGCCTCGGCCCGACCCGGCGATGTGGTGCTGCTCTCGCCGGCCTGCGCCAGCTGGGACCAGTTCGAGAACTACCAGCAGCGCGGACTGCGATTCGCCCAACTGGCCCGCGGGCAGTAGCATTTCGGCCACGATGACCTCCGGAAGGATCCGCTCCGCTCTCCTGCTCGTGTCCGGCCTGCTCGCCGGCTGCTACGCCCCCGACGGCGGCTTCATGCCCAGCTCCGGTCGTGGCTTCGTCTACGAGAGCACGCCCATGCGACCGCTCACCGTGAGCGTGGTCGACACGCGGACGCAGGAGCCCTTCTTCGTCATGGAAGTCCCCGCCGGCAAGCAGCTCACCTTCAACTTCCTGCAGGGTGGCGGAGACGATCCCGTGCTCACGCCGGATCGCATGATCTACGCCGTGTGGGACAACGGCACGCAGTTCGGCCATCTGGACAACCAGCTCACCTGCCCGCCGGCCAGCTGCCGTCGCATCGACGTGGCCATCCGAGAGGCGCCGGAGTGGCCTGAGCCGGATCCGGCCGTGCGGCTGCGCACCGACCAGGCCGCGGACCGACCGGGCTACGCCACGCCCCAGGGCGGCAAGCTGCCGCCCAAGAGCGAAAGCAAGTACGACCAGTAAGACGTGCGGATCGGCCACGGCTACGACCTGCACCGGCTGGAGCCCGTCGCGCCCGACGGCGCCGGCCGCCCCTTCGTGCTCGGCGGCGTCCGTGTTCCGCATGATCGCGGTCCGGTGGGCCACTCGGACGGCGACGCCCTGCTGCACGCGGTGACCGACGCCATTCTGGGAGCCATCGGACAGCCGGACATCGGGCAGCTCTTTCCCGACACGGACCCCGCATGGTCCGGCAAGGACAGCGCCCACTTCCTGGCCGAGGCGGTCCGCCGCATGCAGGCCGCCGGACTTCGGGTGGGCAACCTGGACGCCACCGTGATCTGCGAGCGTCCCAAGATCGGACCCGTGAAGTCGCAGATCCGGGAGCACATGGCCCGGCTGCTTGGCGTGAGCACGGAAGCGGTGAACCTGAAGGGCAAGACCCACGAGAAGGTCGACGCCGTGGGCGAGGGACGGGCGATCGAGGTGCATGTGGTGGCCCTGCTCGTGCCCGCCTGAGACGCCCGATCCGGAAGGGTCCGGACGCTCGCTGCGGTTACACTGCGGTCCATGCGAGCCGTGGTCACCGGTCAAGTCGGCGTGGACAAGAAGCCCTACTTGAAGTCGGCCGCACAGCTGGCCGGCGAGCGGGGCGACCGCATCGAACTCTTCAACGTGGGCGACCTCATGTACGCCGAGGCCCCCGATGTCCGGCCGGGCCGCATCCTGGATCTGCCCCTGAGCCGGCTCGCCAGCCTGCGTCGTGCGGCCTTCAAGGACATCATCGCCGCCACCACGCCGGTGGAGGACCATCCCCATGTGGTGGTGAACACCCACGCCACCTTCCGCTGGCGCCATGGGCTCTTCGCCGCCTTCGACCTTGACCTTCTCAAGCGGCTCAAGCCGGACATGTTCATCTGCCTGGTGGACAACGTGGAGGTGGTTCACCACCGCCTGCACGAGGAGCACGACATCGACGCCACGCTGAAGGACTGCATGGTGTGGCGCGAGGAGGAGATCCTGGCCAC
>CAIOTP010000261.1 GCA_903861235.1 uncultured bacterium
CGGACATCAACGCCCGCCTGTGGCCGCTCACCAAGTGGCAGAGCCGTGCGGTGCCCGGCTACCTGCCTTCCAAGGCGTTCTTCGCGTGCCTGGCGCGGCGCGAGTTCCCCACCACGATCGTGATCCGCCCGAAGGAGTCGATCGACTACCTGCCCGAGCCGGACATCTTCCACGACATCTTCGGTCATGTGCCCCTGCATGCGGACGCCACCTTCGCCGACTTCCTGCAGACCTACGGCAAGGCGGCGCTGACCACCGACGATCCGGCCGAGACCGAGCGTCTGGCCCGGCTCTTCTGGTTCACCGTGGAGTTCGGCCTGATTCGCGAGGGCGGTCGACTGAAGGTGTACGGCAGCGGCCTGATCAGCAGCCCGGGCGAGAGTCGGCATTCGCTGGAGAGTTCGGCGGTGGAACGCCGGCCCTTCGACCTGGACCGGGTCTGCGACACCAGCTTCGAGATCGACCACTACCAGCCGATCCTCTACGTGCTCGAAAGCTTCGAGCAGCTGCGTGACGCCATGAACACCTACGCCGGCCGCCTGCTGGCCAAGGCCAAGCGCGCCGCGGCCTGAGCACGGCGAACGGGCGGCTTTCGCCTACCCTTCGCCGCCATGGCACGAACCCGAACCCTCCGCAGGAAGGCCCGCCCCCCGAACCCGAGTCGCCCTGCCCTCGGCACCCCTGATCGAGCCCCGCGAGTTCGCGCGACGACGCGACCGGTTGCTGAAGGCGCTCGAGGGGTCCGTGGCTCTGGTCTACGCCGGCGACGCCGATCCCAACCTGCACGCCCCCTACGCGCCTCACGCCCACTTTCGCTGGCTCACCGGCGTGATCGACGAGCCCGGAGCGGTCCTGCTGCTGGATCCACGGAACCCGAATCCCGCCTGGCGCACGCGTCTCTTCCTGAAGCCGCTCAACCCCGAGCGAGAGAAGTGGGACGGATTCCGCCATCCGATCGGCGCAGAACTGAAGGCCCGCACGGGCATCGAGGCCATCCACCGGACCGACATGCTGGCCGGACAGCTGCTGCCTTCGGCCCGCCGCGCACGATCGCTTTCGCTCCTCATGCCGCTCTCGCCGCACACGGCGCCGGTGAGCCAGGACCTGGAGGTGTTCCGCCGTGTGTGCGAGCGCGTGCCGGGCTGCGCCATCGTGGATCGCTCGCAGCTGCTCGCGCAGATGCGCGCCCGCAAGAGCGAAGCCGAGGTGGCCTGCATCGAGCACGCGGGTCGGATCACGGGACTGGGCTTCCATGTGGCCATGGCCACGCTGCGCCCGGGCATGAACGAGTTCGACCTGCAGCGCAACGTGGAGGAGGCCTACCGCGAGGGCGGGGCCCGCGACCTGGCGTTCCGAACCATCGCCGGAGGCGGCTTCAACAGCACGGTGCTGCACTACCACGGCAACGACCAGACGCTGCAGGCCGGTGATCTGGTCTGCCTGGACAGCGGTGCCAAGTGGGCGGGCTACAGCGCCGACGTCACTCGCACCCTTCCCGTGAGCGGACGCTTCACCGCACGGCAGCGGCAGATCTACGAACTGGTGCTGAAGGCGCAGCTGGCCGCCATCAAGGCCTGCCGTCCGGGACGCCGCCTGCACCAGGTGGACGAGGCGGGCCGCGCCATCATCCGCAAGGCCGGCTTCGCCGACGCCTTCCCGCACGGCATGGGCCACCACCTGGGACTGGAGACCCACGACATCACGCCCGACGAACCGCTGAACGAAGGCGCCGTGGTCACCATCGAGCCGGGCATCTATCTGCCCGACGAGCGGATCGGCATCCGCATCGAGGACGACGTGCTGGTCACGCGCCGCGGACCGCGCGTGCTCACGGGGCACATTCCCAAGTCGGTGGCGGACATCGAACGGCTGATGCGACGCTGAGGCGTCAGGGATCGCTGTTCACCGGCACGGGTCGCGTGAGCAGCCCGTGCGTCCAGAACAGGACCAGGCTCCACGCCACGGGCACTGCGGCGATGCCGATGGCGGTGGCGATCAGGCCGCGGCCCCAGCGGTCACGCTTGCGGCCCACGATCTCGCAGGACACGATCACGAAGAGCACCAGCGCGAACTTGAACGCGATCGCACCGGGCAGGTCCCAGGTGTCGATCACCAGGCGGGCCACCGGATTGAGTTCCTCTCCTCCGCGGCGGAGGATGTGCCAGGTGAACATCACGTCGGCGGCGGACAGCAGCAGCAGCCACGCGTAGCCGTTCTGGTATCGCATGGGTGGAGCGCTCAGCCAGGCCAGTTCGGCCTCCGCCCGCGCATCACTCTGCTCTGGCCGCGTCGGCTCCTGCACGGCCCGAAGTATGCCACGACCACGGCCCGAAGACGAGCGGGGACCGGCCCGCGGTCAGATCACGCTGTCGTGGGAGGGCAGGTTGTGAGCCGGCGCCGTGTTCAATTGCACCAGACGCTCACGCTGCACGCTCTGGGCCTGGTCTGGATCCACGAAGTCGGAGTGACAGGACGCCTTGCCGGCGTCGGCGGCCACCGCCTTGCGGGTCTTGGCGGCCAGCCGGTGGATCTCCTCGGGACTGAGCACACCGCGCCTGGCCAGGATCTCCTGCTGCTCGGCGGTCAGCGCGGCGCTGCGCACCGGCTTGCCCCGCTCGAAGCCTTCGGCCTTGCCGCTGGCGAACTCCTGGATCTCCTTGCTGATGCGGACGCTGCACCAGTCGTGACCGCACATGGCGCAGAAGTCCGTGTCCACGTCCAGGTCCTCGTCGTGGTAGGCCCGGGCGGTGTCCGGATCGAAGCTGAGCTCGAAGTGCTTCTCCCAGTTCAGGGCGGCGCGCGCCTTGGTCAGGGCGTCGTCGCGGTCGCGTGTGCCGGGAATGCCCAGCGCCACGTCCGCGGCGTGCGCCGCGATCTTGTAGGCGATGCACCCCTGCTTCACGTCGTCCTTCTTGGGAAGGCCCAGGTGCTCCTTGGGCGTGACGTAGCACAGCATGCTGGCCCCGTGCCAGGCCGCGGCGGTGGCGCCGATGCAGCTGGTGATGTGGTCGTATCCGGGGACGATGTCGGTGACCAGGGGCCCCAGCACGTAGAACGGCGCGCCGTGGCAGAGCCGGCGCTGCAGCTTCATGTTGAACTCGATCTGGTCGAAGGGCACATGGCCCGGTCC
>CAIOTP010000262.1 GCA_903861235.1 uncultured bacterium
AGATCGAGGTGGAGTTCGCCCTGGACGCCAACGGCATCCTGAACGTGACGGCCACCGACAAGGCGACCGGCAAGAAGCAGGAGATCCGCATCACCGGCTCGAGCGGCCTGAGCAAGGACGAGGTCGAGCGCATGCGGAAGGAAGCCGAGCAGAACGCGGCGGCCGACAAGGTGCGCCGCGAGCTGATCGACCTGCGCAACCAGGGCGAGGCGGCGGCCTACGCCACGCGCAAGAGTCTGGAGGAGCACGGCGGCAAGATCAGCGCCGAGGCCCGAGGCAAGGTGGAGAGCGCGCTCACCAACCTGGAGACCGCGCTCAAGGGCGAGGACAAGGCGGCCATGCAGGCGGCGCTCAAGAACCTGAACGACTCGTCCATGGAACTGGGCAAGGCCGTCTACGAAGCCACCCAGGCCGACAAGGCCGCGGGCGCCAAGCCCGAGGCGGGCGGCACCAAGGCCGGTGGCAAGGACGATGTGATCGACGCCGAGTACGAGGTGAAGGACGGCAACTGACGCAGGCCGTCCGGCACCCAGCGGCCGTCGGGCTCCCCGCCCGGCGGCCGCTTTCGTCTCCGGTTCCTAGCATGTGGTCCATGCGCACCCTGCTGCTGACCGGCATCCTGTTCGCCCTGGCCGCCGCCCCGCGACCCGCCGATCCGCCGGCGCGGGTGGGCTACGCCTGGCCTCTGAAGACCTGCATCGTGAGCGGCGAACCGCTCGGCGAGGCCATGGTGGTCAAGGTGCTGGTGGACGAGAAGGATCCCGCGGTGAACGGCCGCGAGGTCCGCTTCTGCTGCCCCAAGTGCGTGGAGACCTTCGAGGCGAACCGCGAAAAGCATCTGCGCGAGGCGGACAAGGCCATCGAGGCCATGGAGCTGCCCTGGTACCCGGCCATCCACTGCGTGGTCATGCCGGACGAGGCCCTGCCCGACCCCAAGGGACCCGACGCGAAGGAGGCGCACCATGTGGTGGTGGGCAACCAGCTCGTCCGGACCTGCTGCGCCCAGTGCGTGCGGAAGGTCAGGCGGAACCCCGCGGCGGCCCTGGCCAAGCTGGAGAAGGCCGTCGTGGCCGCGCAGGTCGAGACCTACCCCCTGAAGGTGTGCCTGTTCAGCGGTCGGGAACTCACGCCCACCTCGCCGCAGACGCTGCTGGCGGGTCGGCTGGTTCGCCTCTGCTGCGACGGCTGCAAGGCGACCGCCGAGAGGGACCCCGCCGCGGCGCTGGCCAAGCTCGACGCGGCGGCGAAGAAGGATTGATGGCCTAGCGGGCCGGGGTGCGGAAGGTGGCCGCGAACAGGCCGGGACCGGCCGTGCGCGGCTCGGCGGGAAGGGTGCGATGGCGAACGAGCGCCGCACCAGCGGCACGGGCCATCTGACGCAGCGCCGTCTCCGAGAAGCCCATGTGCAGATGGCCCATCCCCGCGGCATAGGCCTTGCGGTCGTGCGGCAGCAGGTCCACCACCAGCACCAGACCGCCGGGGTGCACCGCGCGACAGGCCTCGCGCAGCGCCGCTTCCGGCTCGGGCATGTGGTGCAGCACCAGCATCATCACGGCGGCATCGGCCTCGCCGTCCTTCAGCGGCAGCGCCTCCAGCGAGGCCTGGCGGAACTCCACATGCCTGGCCCCCTTCAACCGCTTGCGAGCCGCCTCGAGCATGGCCCTCTCACGATCCACGGCGATCACGCGGCGCACCACCGGGGCCAGCAGTTCGGACGCCTCGCCGGTGCCGCAGCCCAGGTCCGCCACGGTCCACGCCGGATCGACCAGGTCCAGCAGCGCCAGCGGCGTGAGCCGCTCCCCGAAGAGATCGCGGCGCACTTCGCTCCACTCACCTGCCACGCGACCGAAGAATGCGCGGCTGTCCACGCGGCGATCGGCCAGCACCGCGGCCAGGCGAGTGCGGTCCTGGGCGGCCTCTGGATGCGCAGTAACGGCCGGCCGCGCCAGCTCCCACAGGGTGCGCGCCTCCTCGGGCATGGCCGGTCCTGCCAGGCGATAGAGGCCCGAAGAGCCCTCGCTCCGACGCACGATCCAGCCACCCTCCAGCAGGGCTTTCAGATGGCGGCTCGCGGTGCTCTGGGGGACCTGCAGGGTGCGGGCCAGTTCGCCCACGCCCAGTTCCTCCTGTTCCAGAAGCGCCAGCAGGCGCCACCGGACCAGGTCGCACATGGCGGAGAGCCGGGCGAGCAGTTCGCCGGTTCGCTGGGCCGATTCGCGCGGGGCGGCGGCCACGGCGGGCTCACTGACCCCGCGGGAGGCCCAGGGTGGGGCCGAGCACCGCGCCCCGTTCCTCGAGCGCGGCCACCACGCGAGGATCCTCGGGGTTGATGCCGTACGCCTGGCGGAGTCGGCGCATGGCCTCCTCCTTGTTGCCCAGCTGCGCCTGCAGCATGGCCATGCGGTAGTAGGGCTCGGTGCTCTTGACGATGTCGTACCCCTGGTCGAACTCGATCGCGCTCTCGAGGGCCTGCTTGGCGCTGTCGAGATCGTTCAGGCGCTCGGCCAGGGTGGCCAGCCGCACGTACGCCTCGGGGCTGCGGAGCTCGGCGCCGGCGTTGCGGAGCAGCAGGTAGATCTTGCCGGTGTCGCCCTGCTTCTCCATGCAGTCGGCCAGCGCGAAGATCACGTCCAGGTCGCCGGGGTTGCGCGCCACCGCGATCTCGAGCGCGTGACGGCCTTCCTTGAGGTTGTCCAGGCAGACCATGGCGCGACCGTAGGCGTACTGGGCGCCCCAGCTGCCGGGGTTGGCGTCCACCACCGGACGGATGGTGTCGGCGGCCTCCTGGCAACGATCGTGCTCCAGCAGCAGGTTGGCCTTGGCGATGGTGGAGTCCGTGGGTGGCGGACCCTGGCAGGCGGCCAGCAGCAGGACCGCCAGGGCGGCACAGGTGCGAAGGGCGGGAAGCATCATGGCATGTCGGCTCATGGGGCGGGCATCATAGGGTTCGCCATGCCCGACCGCCCCCCCGCCCTGCCGATGGCCCTCCTGCTCCATGAACTGCCGGACGGGACCCGCCACTACGACCTGCTGCTGGCGGCCCAGCCCAAGGTGGCCGAAGAGGACCGTGTGGTGCCCACCTGGCGGTGCGCCGAGGACCCGCTCGCGCTGCCACCCGGCGCCGCCTGTCCTGCGGAACGGATCGGACCGCATCGAGGCCTTTACCTGACGCTCGATCACCCCAGATCGCTGCAAGGCCCGCGCGGCGTGGTGCATCCGGTGCACCGAGGATGGCACCGAGCGGTGTCCGAGGGCGTGGAGATCCAGGTGGGCGAACGGACCGTGGTGGTGTCGCTGGCGAACGACCACCTTCGACGCGTCAGGTGAAGGCGTCCACCACGAGAGCCATCCAGGCCACGAGCGCGCAGGGCAACTTGGCCAGCGAGCCGATCACGCGACCGATCACGGCACCGGTGGCCGGTCGCATGGCGTCACCGGCGCTGCGCCCGTGGAACGCCGTCTCGCCGATCACGGCGCCCGCCGCAACACCGACCAGCGCCCCGACCACGGAACCCACGATCGGCACCGGAATCGCCAGCGTGCCCGCGATCACGCCCACCAGGCCACCGACCATGCTGCCCACCATGCCGGAGCGGCTCGCGCCACCGGCGCGAGCGCCGAGCGACGCGGCCACGAACTCCAGCAGCTCGCCCAGGGTGGCCGCGGCCACGGCCACCGCGAGCGCGGTCAGGCCGTACGGCATGGAACTTCCACCGGCGAGCATCACGGTCACGTCCACGGATCCCGCCACGCCGATGAGCATCCAGGCCCCGGGCACGCCGATGGGCGTGAGCACCACGAAGATCAGTCCCAGCAGCGCGAAGACCGTGGCGCCCGCGTACTGCAGCCAGATCACGGCGAGCCTCCCAGCAGACGAAGCTCGTCGCGCAGGATGGCGGCCAGTTCGAAGTTCTCCGCACGCACCGCCGCCTGCAGCCGCCGCTCCAGCTCGGCGCGCTCGCTCGAGGGCAGCTTCAGGGTGAGCGCGTCGAGCAGGCCCATGAGCATGGCGATCTGCGGCGACTGGCCAGCGTCGCCTGCCACGCAGGCCTGACGGACGGCGGAAAGCCCGGCCTCCAACGACTGTCGTGCCAGATCTCGGCGACCCATGGACACCGCCATGGACGCCTCGGCCCGGGCCCGCATGGCCAGTTCATGGACTCGCCAGCTCTCCAGCCGGGCTCGATCCGCGACCTGCTCGGCTCGTGTGGCCACCAGATCCAGCGCCTGCAGGTTCTCCGAGGCGTCACGGTGCGCCCTTCGCCAATCCTGGAGCGAAGCGCACGCCACGCCCCGCTGACGCCGCTGGGCCATCTCCGCCTCCAGGTCCTGAGCGGCTGCCCCGTCCAGACGGACTTCCGGATGGGTCAGGAACCACGCGAGGGCGGATGGAGCGTCCCGGTAGCCCAGGCCATCCGGTCGGCCATCCGCCTCCATCTGCAGCAGTCCAAGTTCCAGCCGGATCTGGATCAGCGGTCGCCCGTCCGACCCCGAAACCACCCGGACATCGAGGTTGCCGGGCCGCCAGGGCCATTCCCGAAGCCAAGGGGTCAGGTCGGACATGGCCTGCCCGAATGCTATCCGCACAAAATCCTCACCCCGGGGTGCTGGCACCACCCCACCCGACCGATCTACCATGCCCGGCCCGCGGGTTCACGAAGTCCATGCCCCGACCAAGCGCACAATCCGATCTGCACGTCTACATGCGGCAGATCAACGAGGTGGCCCTGCTCACTCCCGA
>CAIOTP010000263.1 GCA_903861235.1 uncultured bacterium
CTCATCGATTTCAAGGGCGACTTCTCGTCGGATGCCGAACACCTGACCGTGTACCTGAACGGTCGCTATGTGGGTCGCCTGCTGGATTCCAAGATGGGTACCGTTCGAGACTGTGTCGCTTATGCGGGCTGGGTAACGTTGGGATCGGTGCTGTCGATCCCCCGCGAGTTCTTCAACGACTGCGTCTGGACCTCGTCCGGACCACTCGACGCCAACTTCGAGTTCAGGCCCAGCATCGCCGTGAACGCCAACCAGTGCCCGGGCGGGTCCTGGATCCAGGCCCGACTCGAATACACCGCCGCCATCACCGAGGACTGCAACGCCAACGGCCTGCTCGATGTCTGTGAGACCCGCGACTGGCCCGAGACCGACACCAACGGCAACGGCGTCGTGGATGTCTGCGAAGGCATGCGCAGCTCACCCTTCTGCCCCGGCGACATCGACGAAGACGGCGAGGTGGGTGCCGGCGACATCAGCGGCCTTCTGGTCCGGTTCGGCATGAGCCTGCCCGGCGACCCGGCCGACCTGGATCGGGACGGCGAGGTGGGTGCCGGCGACATCAGCATGCTGCTGACCCTGTTCGGCCCCTGCTGAGCCGGTTCAGGGCCCGAGGCCGATGCTCCGCACCCCGCAGGCCCCGCCCGCGGGGTGCCTCACTTTCCGTCGTCGTACACCGGCACCGCGTCCGCCCACTCCTTGGCCCACAGGCGGAAGCCGCCCTCGAAGGCGTTGGCGTTGTCGCCGGCGCGGCAGTGCGCCGGCAGCGCCTTGAGATTCTTCACGTTGCCGCCGCCGATCACGATCTCGTCGGGCAGCAGCGCGTCGAACAGGATGCCGCAGACCTTCTCCACATGGCCCCGCCAGCGCTTCTTGCCCAGCCGCTTCAGGCCACGCAGACCGACGTAGTCCTCGAACGTGCGGTCCTTGCGATAGGGCATGTGGGCCAGCTCGGTGGGCACCACATGGTGATCCACGATCAGGCAGGAGCCCAGACCGGTGCCCAGACCCAGGAAGAGCATGCGGCCACCCTTGTAGCTGCCCACCGCCTGCATGGCGGCGTCGTTGATCAGCTTGACCGGTGCGCCGAAGTCATGGTCGTAGTCGAAGTCGACCCAGCCCGGACCCAGGTTCACCGGGTTCTTCAGCGGACGGTTGTTGCGGATCGGCGCCGGCAGACCGATGCTGATCGCTTCCACCTTCCAGCCGGTGCAGAGCTTCTTCACGCCCGCCACCATCTGCTGGGGCGTGAGGGTGGGGCCGCTCTCGAACTCTCGCTTCTGCGGGTCGCCGGGCACGCGGATCTTCACATGCGTGCCCCCGATGTCGATGGCCAGAATGCTCTTCATGGAGGCCGGAAGGCTACACGCCCCTCCGCCGCTCACGGCTGCGGCCGAGCGGGCACCAGCCATTCGCGGCGGAACAGGTGCCGCTGCACATCGCCGGTGGCCATGCGCCAGATCTGCTCGCCGGTGTGGCGACTGGTGACGGCAATGTGACTGCCCAGCGCCCCCGCCGGCTCCGGAGCATCCAAGCCCAGCGACTTCACCAGCAGGTCCTCCGCGCCCACCTGGTCCCCGGGTGGTTCCGTGCCCTCGGGGAATCCGCGCACCCGAGCGCCCGGCAGCAGGAACCGCTCCAGCTCCGCGGTGCTGCGGAAGTTCTCCGGCACCCAGACCGTGCGACCCCTGGCCGCCTGCACCGCGGACTCGGGGAAGGTGCCCAGCGGCGCATTGAACACCGCCAGGAAGCTGCTGATGCACAGGAACACGCCCAGCGCCACCGGCGCCGAAAGCATGACGGTCCAGCCGCGGGCGACGAAGCCGAACACGCCGGCGATGATCACGCTGATGCAGAGCAGCCAGTGCCACCATTCCAGCGCCTGGAAGCCGATGTCCAGGCAGAGCTGCAGCGACACCCACATGGTGCCCGCCGCCACGATCACCGCGGCCGCGTGGGTGAGCATGAAGGCGTTGCGGCCCACGTGCTGCCACCGCAGCGCCATGACCACGGCCACCGCCGGCATGGCCTCGAGCAGGTAGCGGCCACTCCGCTGGCTGGGCAGGCAGAAGACCGCGAAGAACACCAGGATCCACGCCCACAGCATGCGTTCCTCGGCCGTGAGCGAACGGCGCCGCTTCAGGCACTCCACGCACACGCCAAAGAGCGGGAACGCCAGCAGGCCCGCATTCACCAGCCAGCTGCCGGCCAGCGTCCAGACGCTGCTTCCGCCCCAGAGCAGACCCTGCAGCCATGGCAGAAGCCCGCCCTGCCCCATCTTCCCCACATTTTCGCCCACCACGAACTCGCGCCACACCGCAGCAGGGTCCGGATCCAGCAGGAACCACAGGCTGAACATGCCCAGCGAGAGCACCGCCACCCACACCAGGCCCGGCAACGCCTGCCGCACGAAGGCTCCCACGCTCCAGCGTCGTTCCATCAGATGCCACACCGCCAGTCCGGCGCCGATCGGCATGAGCTGCGCAAAGCTCTTGGTCAGCAGCGCCATGCCCGCCAGCAGACCCACCACGGTGGGAAACGCGAAGCGACTGGCCATGGACCACGGCCTGCACCACAGCATGGACAGGAACACCATGGACACCCAGAAGGTCTCGGGCGGATTGGTGAGGAAGGGGCGCCCGTAGCGGTAGGTGCTGAAGAAGCCCAGGAAGAAGAGCGCCGCCATGGTGCCGCGGAACGCGTCACGGCCCGAGAGGCGCCACGCCACCAGCCCCGTGCCCATGGCGGTGAGCAGGGTCCAGGCCACGCCTGGCCACCGCAGCGCCACCGGGCTCCACCACGCCCCCCAGTTCGTGCTCAGCAGCCCCTGCCAGAAGAGCAGCGGCGGCTTGGTGTTCCGCATGTCCGCCATCTCGCTCTGCAGTGGAAGCCAGTGCCCGGCCGCGGCGGTGGCCCGCGTGATCTGCATGTAGACCAGCTCGTCGCCGTTGCGGAGGATCTGCAGGGCGCCCAGTCCGTGCAGATAGGTGCACAGCGCCAGGATGACGCCGCTGATCATGAGCGGAAGCACCACGCGGGCATCGTGCAGGCGGGCCTCCTCGGGGTCGATCCCTTCCGTGCGCACATGCCGGTAGGTCCAGAGATCGTTGAGCGCAAAGTTGACCACGCAGGCGAAGCCGATGCTGACGGCGTTGGCCAGCAGCACCGGCATGTGGGTCTTCAGCGTGAAGGTGAGCGTGAACTGCAGCAGGATGCCCACCCAGTTCGCCGCGGCGTAGTGGCCGTACTGCTGAAGCAGCGGCATCTCCTGGGCGCGCGTGCGGTCCTTCCAGGTCCACTTGCGGTTCCAGTGGAAGTTGTTGGTCATGCCGAGCACGATGCCGGTGGCCATGGCCAGCGCCAGGCGAAGCGACTCGTCGGTCACGCCCCGGTAGAGATGCTCCTGGCAGATCCAGATGGCGGCCATGTTGATGGCCACGCCGCTCACGCCCACCACGCCGAATCGCACGAACCGATTCCGCTGGCCCCACGCCCACCGAAGGACCGAATCCGCCCGCGAACGCACCCCGCTCACGCGGCGTGCTCCACCAGCTCGGGTCGGGCCTGCTCCAGCATCTGGCGGGCCCTGGTCAGCACCTGGTCCGGCATGATCCGCTTCAGGCACTGGTTGTCGCCGTCGCAGGGAGAACTGCGGTGGTTGTATGCCGTGAGGCACGGCGAGCACGGCAGCTGCGTGAAGAACGCGTGCGCGTTGGGGCTCCAGCTGCGGTAGAGCGCCGGCGTCTCGGGTCCGAACATCACGATGGTGTGCAGCGGCGTCATGGCGGCGAACTGCCCCGGGCCACCGTCGTTGGTGATCAGCAGGCTGGCGCGCCGGAACAGGCAGAGCAGATGCCGCACCGAACGCGTGTACCCCGCCAGGCTCACGCAGAGCGGGTGGTCGCCGCAGCCCCTTCGCAGCGCCTCCGCCAGCGGCCGGTCCTCCGGCATGCCGATCACCCCCACGGCACAGCCCTGCGCCAGCAGCTCGCGCGCCACGCTCACGTAGTGCTCCAGAGGCCACGCGCGGATGGGGAGCAGGCCGCCGCTGGGATACAGCAGGACCAGCCTCCGGCCACGCAGGTCGGGGTGATCCCGGTGCAGCTGCGCCACCTCGCGTTCCACCTCGCCAGGCTCCGGAGTGAACGCCGGCGGCAGGTAGGTCGCCTCCACGCGTCCATCCTTGGCACGCGGGGTGCTGAGGCTGTCCAGACCGTCCGCCAGCGAGACCAGCTGGTGCGACAGGTGCCGATACGGGTTGTAGGGCACCCGCGAGGTGAGGAAGGATCCGCGGTACAGGCCCTCCTGCGTCTGCCGATGGAAGCCGACGCGATGGCCCGCCCCCGACAGGCCGCTCAGGATGGCGCTGATGCGTGCGAAGAGCTCGCAGTCGACCACCGCGTCGATGCGCCACGCCCGCACCTGCCTGACGGCGGTCCACAGATCGGCCAGCAGGTTCCGGGGGGAGTCGTCGCGGATGGTGATCACGCATTCGGGATCGACCACCTGGAGCAGGTCGAGCAGCTGGCGGTTCCGGCGGAAGAGCATCATGTGGATGCGCGCCTGCGGGTGGCGCTCCCGCAGGCGGCGGAACATGGGCTCCGCCAGCACCAGGCTGCCCATCTCGCTCAGCAGGATCACCAGGATGCGCCGAGGCGGCGCCGGCGGGAAGGCGCCGTAGATCAGCCGAAGCGCCCCGTGCCACACGGAGAGCGCAGCGCAGAGCGGAATGCCCACCCAACGATCGACCAGTTTCTGGAGGGCGACATCCATGCGGCAGCGCCGGGTCTCGGCGCGGAAATGCTATCGTGCGCCCACGGCGGCACTGGTCGCCCCCTCGCACCGGAGCGCCGATCGCATGACCCCCACCGCCACGCGATTGCCCATGCTGCTGCTGGTCGCGGGACTGGTGGCGGCGGCCCTTCGCGTGCCCCGCGTGCCGGAACCCCGCTTCCTGGTGCCCCCGGCGGTCATGCCCGGCGAGCGGCCCGATCCCAAGCCCATCTACCGCCTGATCGACCTGCCTCAGCCCACCCCGAGCGCCCATGCCTCGTGCGTGCTGCCCCTGCACCAGGGTGACCTGCTGGTGGCGTGGTTCGGCGGCGCCAGGGAGGGCGCCCGCGACGTGGCGATCCACATGGCCCGTCTGCGCGACGGCCTGGTGGAGGAGACCTGGGTCGCACTCACCCGTGAGCGGCTGCAGGAACTGGTGCATCGTGTGATCCGAAAGCTGGGCAACCCCGTGCTCTGGCTGGACACCGCTGGCCGGCTGCACCTGCAGGTGGTCAGCGTGAGCTACGGCGGCTGGTCCGGCAGCGCCGTGAACCACCTGGTGTCCGAGGACGGCGGCCACACCTGGAGCACCGGCCGCCGACTGGTCCTTTCCCCCTTCTTCAACCTGAGCACGCTGGTGCGCACGCCGCCGCTGGTGATGGAGGACGGCACGATCGGCTTCCCCTGCTACCACGAGTTCGTGGACAAGTGGGGTCTGTGGGTCCGGATCACCGCGGAAGGGCGCGTGCTCGAGCAGGCTCGCATGCAGCGGTACGAAGGCGGCAGACTGCAGCCTGCCGTGGCGGCACTGGATCCCACGCATGCCGTCGCGCTGCTTCGCTCCGGAAGCCGGCACCAGCGCCGCATCCAGCGCAACGCCACCGACGACGGTGGCGCCACCTGGCCCCAGAAGCGGAGCCTGCCCATCGCCAACCCCGACGCCGCGGTGGCCATGATCCGGCTGGAAGACGGCTCGCTGCTGCTGGCCGCGAATCCGCTGGAAGCGGGCCGGAACATCCTGCAGCTCTTCCATTCGCTGGATGCGGGGCAGTCGTGGACGCCGTTGCGAATCGTCTCGCGCAGCGACGAGCCGGGTGCGGAGTTCTCGTATCCGTATCTGGCGCAGGACGGACTGGGCACCATCCACCTGACCTACACGCACCTTCGCAAGGGCATCCGTCTGTGCTCCTTCAACCTGGAGTGGCTCTACCTGGAGAACCCGCCACCCAGGCCGCTGATCGATCCGGCTCCTTCGGGAGGTGGCCCGTGAACGCCGCCTCCATGTACGGCCTGTTCGCTCAGGGCGTGATCGTGGCGGCCGCGGTCTGCGCCGTGGCGCTGCGGCACCGGGGCCCGTGTCCACGGCCCATGCGGCAGGTCATGGTGCTGGCGCTTTCGGTTCTCGCGGTGCTGCTCGTGCCCATGGACGGCGTCTCGATCGCATGCCACCTGCGTGGGCTCTGGGGTGATCCCAGCGTGGTCACGCTCGGGGTGCTGCTGCTCCACGTGCTTCGACCGTCGGCGCTGCCCGCGTGGCCGGATCACCGCCTGTGCGCGCTGCTCACGGTGCTGGTCACGCTGCCTCTCCATGCGCCGCTGTTCCTTCCCGTGCCCATGGTCACCTGGGACCTGTACACGCTGGGCTTGCAGCCCTGGGTGCTGCTGGCCGCTCTCGCGATCACGGCGGTGCTGCTGCGAAGGCGTGCCGGCGGCCCGTGGACCGCGCTGGTGGGCGTGGCCCTGCTGGCCTGGGCCGCGGGCTTGATGGAATCCGACAACCTGTGGGACTACCTGGCGGATCCGGTGCTGCTGCTGGCGATGGCGTTCGCGGGCTTCACCGGGATCTGGACTTCGCTCCACCGATAACGCATGGGGATGGAGGGGCCGTTGTAGTTCAACGCACGCGGCTCGCCGGCGGCCACCCATCGATCCTGTCTGGCCAGCGTGTCGCGCAGCTTGTCCAGGCCCTGGTTCACCCGGTTCATGCCGTAGCCACCGTTGAGGCCGATGGCGATCACCGTGATCTGCGGGTTGTCCACCACGCGCACGCCGCGCTCCGCCTGGCCCGTGGGGCCCTGCTCGGTTCGACGATAGAGGAAGCTCATGGTCCACTCGCCGCGCTGGTCGGTGAGCCGTCCCGAGTCGTCCGTCATGCCGCGGTAGTCCATCTCGACCGGGCTGGTCATGGCGATGTCGCGGTCCTTGATGTGGTTGAAGAGCGGCCAGAAGCCGCGGCCCATGCCCAGACTGGTCGGACCTTCGCCGCTGATCTCGGCACGACGCACCACGGGATAGGTCTTGATCTCGATGCATCCCGGTGGCGTGGGCGGCGGGTAGCCCTCGGGGAGCGGCGCCTCGATCTCGAAGTCTCCGGCGAGCCAGTTCTCGCCCTGAAGCACGGGGACCTCGGCATCGCCCAGCACGCGAACCGATGTTCCGGCGCCGGGGGCCCGCATGGGCCAGGGCGCGGAACCGGCGGGTTCCGCCACCACGGGGGCGGGCTCGGGGCCACCGGTCATGGCACAGCCGCCCAGGATGAAGAGCGACATGCCAAGGGTGCGACGCAGGGTTCGGCGAAGAGGAGACATGGGAGAGCGTGTTCGCCGGAATCCATGATCCGGATGCTTCGGGCAGAATGGCCGCATGAACCGCCCCACCCCCCTCTGGCCCCTCCGAATCGGCCCTCTGGCCCGCTTCCTGCCGCTGCTGAGCCTGATGGTGGCCACCCTGGCCGGCGGCGGGTGCGGCACCGCACCCGACATCGGCGGCGGGGACTGGTTCATCGGCGACACCTCCCTCAAGGGCGATCCGGCCATGTTCGGTGCCGGCGGGAAGACGGCGGTCATGTGGCAGTTCCCACGCGGCACCGAGTGGGTGTGGCGCGTGAGCTCGAAGGGTCAGACGCGCGAGTGGGCCGTGGAGCAGCGCTATGCCGACGCCGCCGACGATCCTGCGCAGGGACAAGTGTGGTGGATGGGCGACAGCACGGGCAGCTGGAGCGGCACCATCGCGCCCACCAGTCCGAAGGACTCGTGGGGCAAGCCGCAGGTGCCTCCCTTCAACGGCTCGCTGCCAGGCGTGCCCGCCGGCACGGGCGGCGCCTCGTTCACCATCGCGGGCGTGCCGGCCAACGGCGACGGACACATCGAGGGTCACGGCCAGACCCGCAGCGACGAGCTCTTCCTGACCCTGAAGTGGATCAAGGCCGACGGCAGCGTGGGTGCCACGTACGAACTGCGCGGCCTGGGACAGAACGAGGAGGAGTACCTGGACGCCCTGCAGAAGCTCGGCGTGCCCCCGCCTCCCATGGTGCGGCCGGTGCGGTGATGTGTGGGTTCCGAGACGTGTCCCCGGTAACCTTCGCGGCGTGACGCTTCGCACACCTCCATCCGCGCCGGCCTGGGACTACGCCCCCGCCCCCGAGAGCTTCCGCCCCGAGATCGCCGAGCAGCACGGGCTGTTCATCGACGGGAAGTTCGTGAAGCCCCGTTCGGGCAAGTTCATGAAGGTGATCAATCCGGCCACCGAGGAGGTGCTCACGCGCGTGGCCGAGGCGGGCAAGGCCGACGTGGCCGCGGCGGTCGAGGCCGCCACGAAGGCGCAGCGCAAGTGGTCGCGCCTGCCGGGCAAGGAGCGTGCGAAGTACCTGTTCCGCATCGCGCGCCGCATGCAGGAGCGTGCCCGCGAGCTGGCGGTGCTGGAGACGCTGAACAACGGCAAGCCCATCAAGGAGAGCCGCGACGGCGACGTGCCCGAGAGCGCGAAGCACTTCTTCCACCACGCGGGCTGGTGCGACAAGCTTCGCTACGCCGTGCCGGGCGGCGGCGAGCCCGGGCCCGTGGGCGTGTGCGGCCAGATCATTCCCTGGAACTTCCCGCTCATGATGGCAGCGTGGAAGCTCGCGCCCGCGCTCGCCTGCGGCAACACCTGCGTGCTCAAGCCTGCCGAGACCACGCCGCTCACGGCGCTGCGTCTGGCGGAGATCCTGCAGGAAGTGGACCTGCCGCCGGGCGTGGTGAACGTGGTCACCGGCGGCCCCGAGACCGGCAAGCTGGTGGCGGGCCACGCGGGCTTCCACAAGATCGCCTTCACCGGCAGCACCGAAGTGGGCAAGGCCATCGTGAAGGCGTGCGCCGCGCGGCCGGTCCGGCTGACCATGGAACTGGGCGGCAAGGGTGCCCACCTGGTGTTCGCCGACGCCGCCATCGACCAGGCGGTGGAAGGCGCGGTGCAGGGCATCTTCTACAACCAGGGTCAGGTCTGCTGCGCGGGCAGCCGCCTGCTGGTGGAGGAGAGCGTGGCGGAGGAGTTCCGCGCCAAGCTGCTGCAGCGCATGAGCAGCCTGCGCGTGGGCGATCCCATGGACAAGAACACGGACGTGGGTGCCATCAACAGCGCGAGCCAGCGCGACCGCATCCAGGGCTACGTGCAGATCGCCCGCAAGGAGGGTGCCGAGGTGCTCGAGAGCGGCTGCGGCACGCTGCCCACCAAGGGCTTCTGGTGCCGGCCCACGGCGCTGGCGGGCGTGCAGCCCAGCCACACCGTGGCGCGCGAGGAGATCTTCGGCCCGGTGGTGGCGTTGATGACCTTCCGCACCGTGGACGAGGCGGTGGCCCGAGCCAACGACAGCGCGTACGGCCTGAGCGCCGGCATCTGGACCGAGAAGAGCGCCAAGATGTTCGAGGTGGCCCGCCGCCTTCGCGCGGGCGTGGTCTGGTGCAACGGCTTCAACCTGTTCGACGCGGCCAGCCCCTTCGGCGGCGTGAAGGAGAGCGGCTTCGGCCGCGAGGGCGGTCGGCACGGCCTGCTGGAGTACCTGGCGCACTGAGCGCGGCAAGGAACCACCCATGAGCGAAGCTTCCAACGACCGCGTGACCGTGCTCAAGACCCACAAGCTGTTCATCAAGGGGGCGTATCCGCGCGGCGAGAGCGGCCGAACGCACGCCCTGCGCGACGCCGACGGCGGCCTGCTCGGACACCTGTGCACCGGCAGCCGCAAGGACCTGCGCGAGGCGGTCGAAGCGGCTCGCGGCGCGCTCGGCGGCTGGAGCGCGGCGACCCCCTACCTGCGCGGGCAGATCCTGCATCGGCTGGCCGAGATGCTCGAGGGCCGCGCGGCGGAGATCGCCTCGGCCATCCGCGAGACCACCGGCCGCAGCGCCAAGAAGGCGCAGGCCGAGGTGGCCGCGGGCATCGACCGCGTGATCTGCTTCGCCGGATGGAGCGACAAGATCACCAGCCTGCTGGGCAACCAGAATCCGGTGGCGCAGCCCTTCCACAACTTCACCAGCCCCGAGCCGGTGGGCGTGATCGGCGTGATCGCGCCGGAGCACTCCTCCTTCCTGGGCTTCCTGAGCCTGTGGCTGCCGGCGGTCTGCGCGGGCGACACGGTGGTGTGCATGGCCAGCGAGCAGCTGCCGCTCCCGGCGCTGCTGGTGGCCGAGAGCCTGCCCAACAGCGACTTCCCCGCCGGCGTGTTCAACCTGCTCACCGGCATGCGCAAGGAGCTGCTGCCGGCGTTCGCGGCGCATCGGGACATCGACGGCCTGGTCGCCAGCGCCGACGAGAAGGAAGCCGCGGCCCTTCGCGAAGCCGGCGCCGACAACCTGAAGCGCGTGCGCGTGATCAAGCCGGACGCGGACTTCGAGGACACCCACGCCTGGGAGGGCCCGGAGGCCTTCCGGGGCGCGGTGGAGTACAAGACGGTCTGGCACCCGATGAGCGCGGAGTGAGGGGGGGTGTGACGGCGCCGACTTCGAGAGACCGCCGCGCACCGGTGAAGCATCGGCTCGCAGCCCTCGCCCTGCTCATGGCCATGGTTGCCGTCCTCGCCCTGCTCACCTGGCGAGATCCTCGTGGCTACGGCCTCGGCCCCATGTGCCCAAGCCTCCGCTTCGCGGGCTTGCATTGCCCGGGTTGCGGCTCGATGCGAGCCACGCATGACCTCATGCATGGGCGATTCGCTTCGGCGTTCAGGAACAACCCGGCGTTGCTGCTGCTCGGAGTGCCAGCCGCCGCCTGGCTCGCGGCGTCAATGATCGCCATCGTCACCCGCGGCCAAAGGATGCATACAAGGACACCCGTCTGGCTTGGCTACGTGATCGCGGCCTTGCTGGTGGCATGGGGAGTGGCCCGCAACCTGCCGGGAGGCGCGTTCGACTCGCTGCGGCCACCTCCAACTTCACAAGCGACCAGAACCGTGTCGGACTAGGGCCTGCCGTGCTTTGCGGCCTCGGCCACGATGTAGAGCACTCCGACGACCACACCGATGCCGATCGAAACCCACATCCAGATCCTGCTGGTCCTCGCGTCGCTCATGGCGCCCTGAAGATCGCCGCGAGCCGCCTTCGTGTTGGCGTTGGCTGCGTACACGATCGAGATGATGCCGCCGATCAGGCAGCAGAAGACGGTGACCAGAATCGGACCGACCAGGCTGACCGGCACGAAGCCTCCGGACCCGGGGACCGTTCCGGACGCCGGTGGCACGAACGCCGACGACGAGGGCGCTCCACCGGCAAGCACCTGGCTCGCAGGCACCCAGTTCTGGCTGCCCTCGGCACACAACTGCGACGCGGGAGGCACGCGTCCCTCCGTCTGCATGGCACGGATCTGATCGATCTCGTATGGACCGTAGGTCTTGCCGTCACCGATCGAGAGCCAATAGCGCATGAGGCCGTTCTCCGGAGTGGGTTGGTGTGTGAGTCAGCTCGCACTGGCGACGACGATCGCCGTGACAAGCGCGAGAAAAAGTGAGGGAAGCACGATGCCGAACCATGCCCGAAAGATGCCTCTGGCACCCGGCGTACGACGGATCCGTCGCACAGCCAGAACACCCAACAGGATCGCGAACATCGCGGGGAACAGGAATGCCAGGCGGGCGCCGACCGGCGCGCTCGAAGCAGCGACCAAGGCCAGCGGCGACAAAAGCGCCAAGTATCCCGATGCCACCGCCAGACCATCCACCTTCAACGGAATCAGAAGCGAGACGGCTCGGTCCAGATCGGCATGCGACCCCTGTGCAGGGGCGGCCGGGGGAGGTGGGGGTGGCTCATGCTGCACGGGGTTTTCCGGAATCCCCTGCAGTATAACTCACCCCCTCACGCGCACGCCCGTCGGCGACCGGCCCTCGGCATCGAAGATGGTGATCGTGTTCTCCGCCTGAAGCCGCTCGGTGGGCAGTTCCACCTGGGCGCGCCCCGCGGTCAGGTCGTAGGCGCCGGCCAGCTGGTCGTTCACGAAGACGTGGCCATGGCTCAGGCCGTGGCATTCGATCGCCACGGGACCGTCCGCGGCCTTGGGTCGCGCGAAGCACGCCATGAACCACCGCGGAGTGCCGGGCTTGGCGTCCACCAGATCGCGCCACACCCCGGTGCCCACGCGCGGTGCCTCCCACCGCGCGAAGGCCCAGCGGGCACCTTCGCCGTCCAGCACCTGCACGCTGGCATGGCACCGCACCGACCTGGCCAGTCTCTCCGCCACGCCTGCATCGGCCTGAAGCGGCACCAGCACGATCTCGTTCGAGCCGGACTGCAGCCCACGCTTGGGATCCGCCTTGGTGGCCATGGCGAGCACCAGCGCATCTCCCGCCTGGCCCCGCCAGTGCACCAGACCGTGCACGCGGCCGTTCACCAGCACCAACGCCCGCACCGCCAGACCGTCCGCATCCACGATCACCGGCTCCTTGCGACGCTGCTGGAAGGCGATCCTGACCGCCTTGGCGCTGGGCAACTGTCCGGGCGTGATGCCCGGAATGAAGGCTTCCGCCTTGAAGGGATCGTCCGTGGGCGCCTCGATCACGCTCACCTTGGCGGTGAGCGGCTGCACCACATGCGGTGCCTGCGGCAAACCGATGGCCACGCCCGCCGCCGCCTGCTCCGCCGTGCGGCCACCCTGCCGAGCCAGCACCGTGAGCGCATGCTCGCCCGCAGACAGCGCCATGGGCACCCTGGTGTGCACCAGCGATTCGATCGGTCGTCCGTCCATCCAGGCATGCATGAGGCCCGAGGCGCCGGGCAGCAGCATGCCTGCCTTGGGCTGCTTCCATTGCAGTCGGTACCAGCCCCAGCCTTCGTAGGCGCCGCACGCGCCCAGGCTGGCCGGACCACCCAGCGACGCGTACCGCTGGCTCGTGCCGTGCACGAACTCGCCGCAGTCCGCCACCTGCCAACCCTTCAGCGCAAGGGAGACCTGCTTCGCGCGCCCGCGCGGAGGCGGAACCGCCTGCACGCGCCCGGCACCGTCGACTCGGAACGCCTGCTTGAAGCCCTCGGCCAGGTCGATGTCGCCGTCGGCATGCACCCGTTCCACGCCCACCAGCAGGCTGCTGCCGTAGATCACGGCCGCGTCGATCTGTCGCTGGTTGCAGCCGACCACCACCATGCCCTGATGCTGCAGCACCACGGGCTTGGCACCGGCCTTCTCGTCCGGAAGCGTGAAGTGCAGTTCGCCGCCGTCGATGCTGAGCGAGGCTGCGGCGCCCGCCGGACCCTGCAGCACCAGCAGCGAGCGGTCGATCAGCGCCCAGGGCGAAAGGTTGCACCAGTCGAGCGTGGCCTTGCCATGCAGGCTGACGCCGAACAGGTACCAGCCCACCGGCGCATCGCCCAGTTCCACCTCCATGCGGCCGCCCTCGGTGGTCACGAGCGAGGCGCGATCATGTCGCCCGCTCTTGGCGCCGTCCGGCCCGCGGAAGACGAAGTTCACGCGCCCTGCCGAGCCTTCCACGGCGATCACGCTGAAGCCGCCAGGCAGCAGTCGATCGGGCGACTGCACCGCGACCTGTCGCGAACCGTCCGCGTCCGCGTAGACGTGGCCGAAGTGGTTGGCGAAGCTGACCATGCGTCGCACGGAGCGGATGTCCGGGTTCGGGCGCCCCACGCCGTCGAGCAGCGCCGGCACCGCGTTCGATCGGTCGCTGCGCTGCACGCCCGGCAGGATCGGCTGCCCTCCGGCGGCCAGGATCTGGCCCATGCGCGAGAGCAGGTCCATGCCGATCGACCAGCCGGTGCGCGCTTCGCCCTTCGCGCCCACGCCCGCCGCCTTGGCCGCCTCCTCGCGGATCTCGACCAGGCGCGGCGCGTCCGGCTGCACCTGCTGCAGCTGGCGCAGATGCGGAAAGAGGTCGTTCCAGCCCTCCCACACCTCGATGCAGCCTTCCGCGTTGATCCACAGCCCGTTGCAGGTGAGGACCGGCACCGTGAAGCCTCGCTCGCGCACGAAGCGCAGCAGCTCGGCGTGATAGGCGTGACCCGCGGTCTCGTTTCCGCAGTTCCATCCGTGCTCGATCTGCACCGCGAGAAGCGGGCCGCCCTCGCCGGGTCGCAGGTCTCCGAAGCTTCCGCCCGACTGCGCCTCGGTGGCCTGCAGCGGCTTCACCTGCTCCGCCACGGCGCGGACGAACGCGCCGACATGCTTCATGAAGGTCTCGTTCACCTGCCGCAGCTTCACGCCGGGCTCCGCGGCGAGCCATGCGGGAAGGCCGCCGCCGTCGAACGGTTCACCCACCACGGGGCCCAGGCGAAGCAGCACATGCATGCCCTGACCGCGGCACTCGCGCAGGAACGCTCCCACGTCCAGTCCCGCGGTGAAGTCGAAGCGCCCGCGCCGACACTCGTGCATGCACCAGGGCACGCTGGCGCGGATGGTGTTGAAGCCCATCTGCCTCAGCGAGCCGATGGCGGTGGCCCAGCGCTCCGGCGCCATGAGCGCGTACTCCAGGTTGGCCCCCACCAGCCACAGGCGGCGACCGTTCCACTGCAGACTCTGGCCATCGAAGGCGACGCTGGGCATGGTTCCCTGTCTTCGGCCGCCCACTCCGGGCGGACGCAGGGCAAGTGCGCGTCGGACGTGTTTTTGGCGCCGTCCGATACCCTGACCTTCGATGACCATCATCCGCAAACTGCGGTGGACTCGGGCGTTCGGTGCTCTGGTGCTCCTCGGGCTGGTCTGCGTGCCCGACCCGCGGCCCGCCATGGCGCAGGCCACCGCGGGGGGCAACGCCGCAGAGGCGTGGCGAAGGGCCTTCCCGCTGCTCATGCCCATCGACGCCAGGCACAATCCCGCCGGCCTGCTCACCGCCGAGGAGTGGGAGTTGGTTCAGGATTCGAGTGATCGATTCGGCCTCGATGCCGGTCGCGACGACCAGATTCGAGTTCTCGTGGCCAAGCTCCAGCCCGCGTTCGACGCCCTGGACGAGGCGGCGGCACAGAGGAAGTGCGACTTCGGGCTCGACCGCAGTCAAGGGTTTGCGCTGCTGCTGCCGCACCTGAGCAAGATGCGTCAGGCGACGCGCGTGATGCGGCTGAAGGCCGACATCCAGCTCGCCGACGGCGACCTTGAAGGCATGGTGCGCACCCAGAGCCAGATGACCACCATGTCGCTGCAGCCGGGCCAGGACCAGCTCGTCATCTCCACGCTGGTCGGACAGGCCATGACGGGCGTGGCGCTGAGCTCGATCCGTGAATCGGTCGACCAGGGTGCGCTGAACCAGGAAGCCGCCAAGCAGCTGCTCGAAGGGCTGGCTCCGCTGCGCGCCACGGATCCCTTCGGCATGGCGGACGCGATCCGCGGCGAGTACGGCACGTTGGAGCGCGAGCTCCGAAACGCGGTGCGCGACGGCATGGACGGCGACGAGTTCCTGCGAAGGTTCGGATCTCCCCAGAACGTGGGTGCGGTCGACCCGGCCGCCATGCTGCAGGCCATGCCGAGCCTGAAGCCCATCTACGAACTGCAGGCACAGGCGGCCCTGGAGCCGGACGAGCAGAAGGCCGCCGCACTGGCCCGCAAGGCCGGAAGGATGATCGAGTCGCTCCAAGGTCCGGCCGCCGGGTTTCGGGCCGTGATTCCCGCCCTGGATCGGCTGATCCAGAACCAGAGGCGAACGGCCGCCGAGGTGGCGTCGCTCGTGGCCCTGCTCAAGCGGCTTGCCGAGGATCCCGACGCGGCGGACAAGCTCCGCTCACCGGCCCTGCTGTGGGCCCGGGTGGCCGCGCGCGTGTACGCGATTCCCGACGACCGACAGGACGCGATCGCCCTGATCCTGATCGACGGTCCCAAGGAAGGCGACCCCCTGCTCGAATCGGGCGTGTCGTGCCTGCAGGGTTGCCGTGACACCATCCTGGCGGACATGGCGCTGGCCGCACAGCTGGAGCGCAAGGACATCGACTTCAGCCAGGTCCGTGGCGTGAACGGCAGTCCGCCCTTCAGGCTGCTGGGCGGCATGCGTGGGGCGGCACGACTGGCGTTGGCCGACATGTGGCTGCTGGATGCCGAGGACGCCATCGACCGACTGGAACTGGCCGCGGCGGCGGTGCAGGCGCTCTCCGCCGATCCGCACCAGGCCAGCAACTGCATGGCCATGGCCACCGCGAAGGAGCTGGTGCCGGCGGTGCGGCGGCTGCTCCGCACGCCCGGAATCGGGCCGGCCCAGCGCGAGCGCATGCAGAAGGCCATCGATCGGATCGACCGGACCGACCCGTTCGGATTCAAGGCGTCGCTCAAGCTGGAGCGAGAGCGACTTGCGAGCGACCTGGCAGGCCGCTGCGAACCCTCGGAACCGGACGAGCTTCGCAAGGCGCTGCGTCAGCGCCCGGCGGGGTGGGTGTTCTCCGCCTGGCTCGAGTCGAGGCTCTTCGTCTCGCCGCTTCCCCAGGAACCGGGCACGCTGGTGGACGTGGCGGACATCTTCCTGCCGGAGCGGGTGGACGCCCTTCGCGAGGCCTGCGAGCCGTTTGAAAAGGCGACCGTTCCGCCGCAACTGGCGCCCGATCGCCGGCTCCCTGCCCTGCGCGACCTGCCCGTGCCGGTGCTTCGTGACACCGCCGCGGACGCCGCCGAGGCGCAAGCCGTGCTCTCGCAGCTGGACGCCGCCCTGCGCGGCGAGTGAGACTCACTCGGCCAGGAACTTGCGGAACGCGGGGCCCCACTCCTCGCAGGCCTTCCGCGCGGTGCCCAGTTCGGAGAGCTTCTCGCCGCCGAAGCGCTGGGTGTCCATGGTGTTCATCCACGCAGCCACCACCTTGCCGCCGTTGCCGTCGGTCGCGAAGATCTCGCAGGCCGCGTAGCCGTAGCCGCGCTTCAGCAGCTGCGTCTGCGGGGCCACGTTGAGCATGGGCTTGTTGGGCTTGATGGCGGTGATCTGACCGCGCACCACCAGGGTTCGGTCGCCCTTGCCGCCCGCCTGCTCCAGCGCGCCTTGGAGGCTCTTCTGGAAGCGGGTGCGCAGATCCTCGAACTCCTCGGGCTTCAGCTCCAGATCCACCTGGCTGGCGACGGACACGGGTTCCACCTCCACCTTGCCGAAGTCGGAGAGCTTGAAACCCTTCGCCTTGAACTGCGAGGTGTGATCGTCACCCTTGGCCTCCATCATGGGCACGTTCCGCGGAATGAACCCCGCGCGGCCGGCGGTGGTGCCGCCGCAGGCGGCCAGGCAGAGGGCGGTCGAGACCAGCGAGACGCGAAGGGCGGTGTGCAGCATTCCGCAAAGGTAGCAACCACGCCACGAACGCAAGCCCGCGTGAATCGGGGGTGAGTCGAATCAGCGAATGAACCGCAGCGATCCGAAGTTGGGCACCAGGTTGGGGCTTCGCCCGGAAGGATCCTGCATGTCCAGCCCGCCACCCAGCGGATAGGTGGCCGGGAAGTACACGCACCAGGCCTTGCCCACCAGCAGCTCGCCGGGCACCACGAAGGGCGCGTCGAAGTCGACGGCTTCCTTCAGGATGGGGTGCGGTCGGCCCCAGAAGCGGCTGTCACGGCTGGCGGGACTGTTGTCGCCCATGAGCGCGAAGTCGCGCGGCCCCAGGCGAGCCGGATTCTCCGGATCGCACGCGAAGGCACGACCCACCAGCAGCGGGCCGTTGGTGGGCATCTGGTTGCCCGGCAGCAGCACGCCGGGCTGGTAGTAGAGATCCCGATCGAGCCGGAGACTCCGCACCTCGAATGGCGTGCCGCCCAGCTTCCACGTGAGGGACTGGATCGACTGCGGCTTGGCGTCGTTGGGGTTCTGCACGTACCGCTGCAGGTCGATGCCGCTGGCCACCATGCGTTCCGTGGGCGAGGTGCCGTCCGGATCGAGCTCGTAGGGCATGCGGAGCACCTCCGAACCGTTCAGGAAGATCCACACCTGCTGGTCCACATGCCACACGTCGATGTCGAGCAGCTGATCAGGACTGGAGATCTTCGCCTCCTGCCGCGCCAAGGGCTTCACGCCTTCGCTCTCCGCCGGCGCCACCGTGGCCACGACCTGCCCCTTGCGGACGTCGGCGGTGATGCGGAGGCCGCGAGTCACCAGCTCCAGCGTGGCGGCGAACGCCCCGGGATCCTTGGGCTCGAAGGTGCCGCGCACACGGATGTCCGACATGGGGAATTCGGGCACACGGCGCCATGCGTTGTAGGCGTTCCAGTCCGTGATCGGCCACGCCTTCAGGTCCAGCTCGAGCGCAGTGGCCGTGCTGTCGGGCCATGCCCACGCGCGGCCTTCGCCCAAGGTCCAGCGCGTCCGATCCGCCACCAGGGGCTTCAGGGCAGGACCTGGCCATGGCCTTCGAAGCACCTGTTCCATGCGGCGCTGGTCGGCAGGCCGCCAGTCGCTTCGCCAGACCGGCTGCCAGACCGCTCGCTGCACCATCTCGGGCTTCCGCTGGATGCGAAGCTCCGCCGGCCTGGCTTCGAAAGCGCCGGTGAAGATGTCGCCGTCCGCGAGCACCAGGCTCTCGTTGGGCAGACCCACCAGACGCTTGATGTAGTTGGCCGAGTCGCCGATGGGAAACGGCGGATTCCGGAACACCGGCACGTCCCACCGCGACGGCGGCAGCAGCCAGGGCACGTACTTGAGGACCAGCACGCGATCGCCCGAGACGCTCTGTCGACGGAGCAGGCCCACCTCGGTCTCCCCCACCGGGTACTGCCGGGTGACCATGGGATCGATCATGGGCACCCGCGCCGTGGGCGCCGCTCCGGTCTCGGTGAGTGGCCCGGCGTCCACCTCGTAGGCGTAGCCGGTGAAGTCGCCACGCATCCGCACGTGCTGTCCGCGCAGCGTGGGACCCATGGAGCCGGTCGGGATGAAGAACCCCTCCATGAAGAAGCCGCGGAAGATCATGGCCACCACGAAGGCGACGAAGAGCCCCTGCAGCGTGTCGATCCAGTCGCCGTCCTGGGCGGGGGCGGTCTCGGGCGTGGTCATGGCAGCAGCTCCTCCACGGGCACCGCGATCTCGCGGCGACCCTCTTCCAGTCGCACCAGCACCAGCTGCACCAGGATCTTGCCGTCGATCACGGTGCCCGGGCCTTCCTCCGTGCGGACCACGGTGCCCTTCTTCGGCAGACGCTTGGCCAGCTCCTCGTAGGTCTGGTCCTCGTAGCGCAGGCAGCACATCAATCGGCCGCAACGGCCGCTGATCTTCAGCGGATCCATGGTGGCCTTCTGCGTCTTGGCGCTCTTCATGCCCACCGGCTTGAGCACCTTGAGGAAGTTCTTGCAGCAGCAGTGCTGGCCGCACTTCTCGTAGTCGGCCACCAGCCGCGCCTCGTCGCGGGCGCCGATCTGCTGGGCCACCACCGGCGTGTCGAAGGCCTGGCGAAGCGCCTCGACCAGCGGGCCCACATCCGGCTGGGACTCGTCGGTGGCCATCCAGTGCAGCGTGAGCATCTCGCCGCCCAGGATGGCCTCGAGTTCGACCAGCTTCACCGGAAGCGCGAAGCCACGGGCCACCTCCCGGGCGCGGTCCAGCCTGGCGCGCGTGCTGGCCTGCATCCGGCTCCAGGCCTCCAGGTCCGCGGGCTCGGCCACCCGCAGCACGCGCCCCTCCGCGGTGAACGGATAGTCCTTGCCGCCGGATCGTTCGATGTACTTCAGCAGCTCGCTGCGCGAAACGCTCTTGCCGCAGCCGCCGTTGCCGCAGGTGGTGGTGAGCATCTCGCCCAGCTCGGTGCCGCGAGGGGTGCGCACCACAAGCTTGCTGCCGCACCCCGGTTTGGCGGAACCTTCATGAGGAAACTCCCCCACCATGCGCCGCGCTCCGTAGCGGACCACGATGCTGGTGGGCGGCTTCAGGGCCGCGTAGACCTGCTCGTCCGTCCGAGCCCCGCCACGGGTGGCGGGATCGGCCTCCTGCTCGAAGATGGGAAGCGGGACGATGGGCACGCAAGGATCATCGTATCGGGCCGCCGGGCATATCTTCCGGACCATGATCCAGCTGCTCAGCATCGTCGGAGTTCTCGCGATCGCCACGCCCGCTCTCGCCCAGTCTGCGCCGCAGGCGTCGGCTTCGCAGGCTGTGGCGAGGAACTCGGGTGAGTGGCCGCAGGCCACCACGGTGGACGGTGTCACCTACACCCTCAACCAGCCGCAGTTCACCGGACTCTCCGCGGGCACCGTGACCATGACCAGCGTGCTTCAGGTGAAGGGCGGTGACGGCGCGGCCCATGAGGGCATGGTCACCATGAACGCCTCCATGGCCACCGCGGACGTGGCCGGCATGGTGGAGCTCAACGGATTCTCGATCTCCAAGGTGGAGGGTCTGCCCGATCCAGCCGGGACGTCCACGGCGCTGGCCGGGAGCCTGGAAGGCATGGCCATCACGCTGCCCCTGTCCACGCTGACCGAGGACATCACGGTGACCGCCACCCGCAACGAGACGAAGCTCTCCACCGCGGTGCCCACGATCCTGGTGACCACGCAGCCCACGGTGCTGGTGTCGGTGAACGGACAGGAGGTGATCCGACCCGTGGGCAAGCCCGGTGACGGCACGGACGGCTGGTCCAGGACCATCAACACGCCCTTCATCCTGCTGCACCAGGAGGCTCGCGAGGGTGGCGCTCGCGTGGACCTCGTGCGGCTGGGATCGGATCGCTGGATGAAGCTGTCATCGCCGCGCCCGGTCGCCTCGCCCACCGGCATGATCGCCGTGTTCACGGCCACGCCGGCCGATCCTCCTCCCGCCGCGGTCGTTGCGGCGCTCGGGAATCCGCCCGCCACGCCCGACGCCGCTCGCGACGACGTGGAACGCGTGGACGGCAGCACCGCCACGAATCCGCCGGCGGTCATGATCGCGACCGTGCCGGTGGTGCTGGTGGCCCTGCAGGGCGAGCCGAAGGTGGTGAACATCGGCAACGACATCGGCCTGGTCACCAACACGGCCCAGACGGTGCTGGTCTGCAACCGGAGCCCGCGACTGTGGGTGCTGGCCAGCGGTCGCTGGTTCAGCGCCGACACCTGGACCGGCCCCTGGACCCTGGTGCCGCCCTCGAACGTGCCCAAGGCCTTCGGCTCCGTGGACACCTCGCGGCCGCGCGTGGCCGCCGCCATGGCGAGCGTGCCGGGCACCCCCGCCGCGAAGGAGGCGGTGGCCAGCACCGGACTGGTGCGCACCGTGGTGCTGCAGCGATCCAAGGCGGAGTGCGGGGTGACCTGGGACGGTGACCCGGCCTACGCGACCGTGGAGGGCACGGACATGACCTACGCCACCAACAGCAGCCAGCCGGTGATCCGCTTCGGTGGCGCCGCCTACTGCTGCGATTCGGCGGCGTGGTTCAAGTCCACCGACGACCGGGGCCCCTGGACGCTCTGTGATGCGGTGCCCCAGGAGATCTACACCATTCCCGCGAACTGCCCCGTGTATCCGGTCACCTTCGTCCAGGTCTACGGCAGCGACGCCGACACGGTGACCTTCGGATTCACCAGCGGCTATGTGGGCACCTACACCCAGGATGGTGCGGTGGTGTTCGGCACCGGCTACGACGGCGGCATCGGTCCGCAGACCTGGGGCACGCAGGCCACCTACGACTCCGACACCGGCACCTTCGCGCCACCGGCGGCGGACACCTGGGGTGCCTGGCAGCCGGCGGTCTGTCCCGAGGTGCTCGCTTCGGGCTGGTCAGGATGGGGCTGGTATCCGGGCTGGTCGGCGGCGTACGGCTGGGGCTGGGGTCATTGGGGTTGGAACGGCGGCTGGGACCGCTGGTGGAACAACTGGCACCCGTACGACGGCGACCGGTGGAACAACGCCTGGAACGACCGGAGCCGTGCCGACCAGCTGCGCAACGGCGCCATGAACCGTGCAGTGAACGACCGCGGCTTCGACGAGCACGCGCTCGCCCGAGGAGGCAGCTGGAACGCCATCCAGCGCGGGATCGACGCCAAGGCCACCGACGCCCGCATGTGGAACATGGCCAACGCCAAGGGCGACTTCAACGATCCCCGCGCGGCCATGCGATCGGCCAACGGCAGCGCGGAGTTCGTGGGTGACGGGCATCGGTCGGCACCACAGGAGGGCCGTCGCCCCATGCAGCGCACGCCCAGCGGCTTCCACCAGGCGAACCACCCGGCGTCGCACGGTGGCGGTCGGCGCTAACGCCGGCGAGAAGCGCGGCCCTTGGGTCGGGCGGCGGTCTTCACGGCACCGCGCCGCGCCGGCTTCTTGCCCGCCGCCTTGCGGGGCGCCGGCTTGGGCTTGACCTCGGGCTCGAAGTCGGGCTCCGGGGCGTCCTCGGGCACGCCCGCGCCGGATCCGTCAGGCCGACCTCCCGGCAGATCCTGCCAGCGACGGCGAGCGCTGAACTGCAGCTTGATCGGCACCTCGCTGAAGGGCAGTTCCTCGCGCAGGCGGTTCAGCAGGTAACGCTCGTACTGGCCCTCGAACAGCGCGGGCTTGTTCACCACCACCGCGATGGTCGGCGGATTCACCGCGATCTGGCTGACATAGAACAACTTCGCCTTGGTGCCCAGCTTGCTGCTGGGGCCGCGCTCCTGAAGGATGCGGCGGATGGCGGCGTTCACGCGGCCGGTCCCCTCGCGATGGGACGCCTGGTCGCGCAGCGAGAAGCTCATGGCCACGGCGTCGCGGACGCCCAGTCCGGACTTGGCGCTCACGAAGCAGATGGGTGCGAATTCCAGACCCGGGAACTCCTGGGTCAGGTACTCCTGATAGTCGGCCGGCTTCAGCTTGCGCTGCACCAGGTCCCACTTGTTCACCACGATCACCGTGGGCTTGAAGCCCTCGATCAGCTGGCCCGCCAGCTGCTTCTCGATCTGGCTGCTCTTCTCGGTGGCGTCCAGGAGCAGCCAGCAGACGTCCGCGCGGGCGATGGCGTCGGTGGTGCGCGTGTTGGCGTAGAACTCGATGTCGCCGTCCCAGCTTTTGCGCTTGCGCACGCCCGCGGTGTCGATGAAGGTGACCGCGCGCTCGCCCAGCTGCAGCCGCACGTCCACGCTGTCGCGCGTGGTGCCCGCGATCTCGCTCACGATCACGCGAGGCTCGCCCGCCAGCTGGTTGATCAGGCTGCTCTTGCCCGCGTTGCGACGGCCCACGATGGCCACCCGCAGGTCGCTGCTGGGCGGGGCTTCGTCCACATCGTCGCTCTTCTCGGGCAGACGGCCACAGATGGCGTCGCGGAGGCGGTTCAGGCCGTTGCCGCTCTGGGCGCTGACGCAGATCGGCTGGCCGAAGCCCAGCTGAGCCGCGTCCTGTGCCGAGTTCTCCAGGCTGCGGTCGTCCACCTTGTTGGCCACCAGCAGCGTGCGCTTGGCGAGCCCGCGGCGACGAAGCAGCTGGGACACCGTCCGGTCCAGGGCCAGCACGCCGTCGCGGGCGTCGATGGTGAACAGGATCACGTCCGCCGCCTCGGCCGCGGCCATGATCTGGAATTCGATGTCCGGGGTCAGGCCCGCCAGGTCCTTGCCCGCGTCGTCGATGCGGTTCTTGTCGGTGGTGTAGACACCCCAGCCGCCGGTGTCGATCACCTCCACGGCACGGGCCGGGCCGCGCGTGGGCTTCACGCTGATGGCGGCGGCGATGCGGTCGCGCGTGACGCCTGGCGTGGGATCCACGATGGAGATGCGCTTCCCTGCGAGCCTGTTGAACAGGCTGCTCTTGCCCACGTTGGGGCGACCGATGATGGCCATTCGGGGAAGCATGGAAGGGACCATGGTACGGGGGACGGCCCGGACCGCCTCGCATGCACAACTAGACTGCCGGCATGCCACGACTTCCCGCTCTGATCGCGTGCCTGCTGCTCCCGCTGCCCGCCTGCGTTTCAAGCGCTCCCACCGCGGCCCTTCTGATGGAGCAGTCGGGGGCGAACGCCGACTTCGGCATGGCGGCGTCGGCCGGAGCCCAGTTGGCCATGCAGCGCGCCGACCTGGATGCCGCCATCCGCCCGCTTCCAGCGGCGCGACTGCGACTGGTGGAGAGGGACGCCGCCAGCACTCCCGCAGCCGCCAAGGCCGCTGCACAGCAGCTGGAGCCGATCGCGCTGGTGGGCGTGGGTCTGAACGACAGCGACGAGGCCCTCGCCGCCGTGCCCGTGTTCACGCAGGCGGGCAAGCCGTTCATGATCGTGGGCGCCACCGATCCGGTGCTTCCCAACCGATGCGGACCCGGCACCTTCATGGCGGCCTTCAGCGACGAGGTGCAGGCCCAGGCGGCGGCCCGCTACGCGGCGCGGACCTTCGGTCGACGCTGCGTGATGGTCATGGACTCCAGGTACGACTACACCAGCGGACTGGCCCGGGCCTTCACGCAGGCTTTCGAGAAGCTGGGGGGTACCGTGGAGACCAGCGTCGACCTTCGCTCGCCGCGCGCCATGGCGGCGGTGGCGGCGCTCAAGGCGGAGAAGGCGCCGGACTTCGTGTTCCTGTCGGCCGAGCCCGACGGCCTTCGCATGATGCTCGGCCCGATCCGGGACGCGCTGCCCTTCGCCCCGATCATGGGAGGCGACGGACTGGACTGCTCGGTGTTCGACCAGGTGCCGCACCTGCAGTCCGAGGCGGTCTTCTTCACCACGCATGCGTGGTTCGGCAAGGGCGCCACGCCGGAGGCCGCGGCCTTCGCCCGCGCCTACCTGGAGGCCTGGGGCACGCCGCCACCCAACGGCTTCGCCGCGCTGGGGTACGACGCCATGAGCATGGTGAACACCGCGGTGAACAAGGCCAGCGTGCTAGGCCCGCCCAGTCCGAAGGACATCGCGAAGGCGATCGGCGAGATCCGCAACTACCGCGGAGCCTCGGGCGTCATCTCGTACGGCGACGGTCCGGTGCCGCGGAAGGACGTGTGGATCGTGGGCATCCGCCGTGGCGAACGCTTCCTGGCCGACCGCGTGGCGCCCTCACCCTGACGCAGGTGTGCGGCAGGCTCGAAAGCCCACCGTGGCCTCGCGCGTGTCGGGCTTCGTCAGCGTTCGGCTCGCGGCCTTCGCGCAGATCGGGCAGTTGAACCAGCTGCCGCCACGGAAGGGCTGCATGCCCTCGGGACCGGCGGCCGGATCGAAGCACCACTCCCAGACGTTGCCGTGCATGTCGTGCAGGCCCCATGCGTTGGGCTTCTTCGTCCCGACCGCGTGCGTCTGGCCGTCGGACTGGTCGCGGCTCCAGCTGAACTCGCCGATGCGGGTCTCCTGATCGCCGAAGGCGAAGGCGGCGGTGCTTCCGGCGCGGCAGGCGTACTCCCATTCGGCCTCGGTGGGCAGCCGCCAGCCCGGACCGCCCAGGTCCTTCACCAGCGCGAACTGGATGCCGCCGTCGGCACGCCGCACGACCTTCTGCAGCTCGTAGCGCGGCGACAGTCCCTCGCGCTTCGAGCGTGCGTTGCAGTACTCCATGGCGTCCCATTGCGAGACCAGCTCCACCGGACGCAGCGGCGCGTCGGCGGCGTCGACGAACTTCGACGGATTGCGGCCCAGCGTCGCCTTGAAATCCGCCTGCGTGATCTCGGTGCGAGTCATCAGGAGCGGGTGGTCGAAGGTGACCACGGTGCCTTGGCGCTGCGTGAAGTCCTGCTCCAGCTGGCCCATGCCCTGGTCCAGGGCGGCCATGGTGAATGAGCCTCTGGGCAAGGTCACCGGATCAGGACCCACGGCTGCATCCGGGCCGGGCGGAAGCGCGGCCACCAGGAGAAGCGTGGGAACCGTGAGCGGATGGGCGGACATCAGAAGTGCAGCAGCATGGTGCCGATGTCACCGGCATCCACGCTTCCACTGCCGTCCAGATCACCCAGGGGTCCCCGCGAGCCGAACAGGATCAGCAGACCTCCAATGTCGCCCGCGTCCACCACGCCCGATTCGTCCAGGTCCACCGGATCGAACGCCACGGCGGCCGTCGGCACGGTCACACGCCCGCCGCCCGGACCGGTGTTCGCCGTATCGAGCGTGCCCATGTAGGTGGGCCCAAGCAGATACGGATACGCCGGCGAACCCGAGTCGTCCGTGGTGACGAAGTAGGCCCAGGTGCCCTCTGGAAATTCGGGTGTGACGCAGAATCGCGCATTCGAATCGTTCAGGTCACCGAGCCCCGCGACGTACTCGTAATCCTCGATGTAGTACCCCAGCGGATAGGTGGCGCTGACCGCGGGTCCGTAGTTGGCCGAGGTGAGCACGGTCCCGTTGGGGAGCATGGTCCGCTGCGTGATGCTTCGAAGCCGGTAGCTGCTCTTGATGCGCCGGATGCCGCCCGTTCCGTCGATGTTCGCGTGACCGAACGGCCCGTACACCGGAAAGCCGTCGAAACCGAAGCCCACGATCGGCGAGTGCTCGGCGGGCGTCAGGTCGTACATGCATGCGGCGTTCTGGTGGTTGTGATACTGCGTCATGGCCGGATGGCCGCCGCAGGAATCGAAGCCGGGACCTTCGACCACGATCGCGTTCTGGTGCCAGACGTTCCGGTTGTTGTAGCTGCGGGCGTCGCTCGCGTTGAAGATGCAGACACCGTTGGTCCACACGCCGATCTGGCCCAGACCGGTCGCCGTGCGCGTGCCCGTCTTGGGCTGTGGTTGGCGCGTGATGCGGAAGCTCCAGTTGCCGTCCGTGGGCGAACCGGGATTGCCGGGCCAGGGACCGATCGGATAGCTGGGCACGGAGCTGCACTGCACGTAGACGTGGCTGGCGTCGTACTTCACCGCCTGCACGTCCGCCTCCTGGCCACCGTAGCCCGTGCGCCCCGTGATGTTCACGAACCAGCACTGCGCCTGCGGCGGGGCGGACCAGGCGAGGGCGGTCAGGACCAGGACGAGCGTGTTCGTGGCCAGGCGGATCATGGGGCGTGCTCCAGCATGCCACGCCAACGCCGTTGTTCCAAACGCCATTTCAGTTTTTGAGCAGCGTTTCCCCGGACATCTCCGCCGGCTTGGCCATGCCCAGCATCTGCAGCAGGGTCGGAGCCACGTCACCCAGGCGACCGTCCGGCCTCAGGTGCGTCCCCTTCCACTTCGCTCCCACCACGGTGAGCGGCACCGCGTAGTTGGTGTGTGCAGTGTGTGGCGCACCGGTGGAAGGATCCTTCATCTGCTCGGCGTTGCCGTGATCCGCGGTCACGACGAGCGAACCACCCTTCGCCAGCGTGGCGTCCACGATCCGCTGCACGCAGGCGTCGACCTCCTCGCAGGCCCGGATCGCCGCCTCGAGCGAGCCGGTGTGCCCCACCATGTCCGGATTGGCGAAGTTCACGATGAACAGCCGCTCGCAATCCGGCGCGGCCAGCCGCTCCAGGACCGCCTGACACACACCCTCGGCGCTCATCTGCGGCTTCAGGTCGTACGTGGGCACGTCCTTGGGACTGGGCACGATGGTGCGCCGCTCGCCGGGGAACGGCTCCTCGCGGTAGTCGTTGAAGAAGAAGGTCACGTGCGGGAACTTCTCCGTCTCGGCGCAGCGGAACTGCGTCAGGCCCGCGCGGCTCACCACCTCGCCCAGGATGCCCTGCATCTTGGCCGGACGCATGAAGATGGGCCGCACCGGCAGCCCCTGCTCGTACTCGGCCATGGTGGCGAAGAACAGGTCGCGCGGCCGCGGCTCGCGGTCGAAGCCGCCGCCCTGCACCGCCTTCCACGCCACGTCGTCGAGCATGAAGGCCTTGCACAGCTCGCGAGGCCGGTCGCCGCGGAAGTTGAAGAAGATCACGCTGTCGCCGTCGCCGATCGCGCCATCCGCGCACACCCGCGTGGGCGGCGTGAACTCGTCGCCCTTCTGGGTCGGGCCGGGCGGACTCGCCAGATGTCGCTGCACCGCGGCGAGCGCCGAGTCGGCCGTGGACCCGCCGCGCCCGCAGAGCAGGTCGTACGCCTGCTTCACCCGCTCCCATCGATGGTCGCGGTCCATGGCGTAGAAGCGGCCGCAGATCGTGGCCAGGCGTCCGCCCGTGCGGTCGAGCACGGTCTGCAGCCACGGCAGGTAGCGGAGCGACCCGTCCATGGCGGTGTCGCGACCGTCCGTGAAGGCGTGCACGAAGAGCCGGTCCGCGGACACGCCCGCCGCCTTGGCCTGTTCGAGCACCGCCTGCAGGTGCGGAAGGTCGCTGTGCACCTGGCCGTCACTGAGCAGCCCCAGCACGTGCACCCGCCGACCGGTGGCGTTCGCGCGGCGGAAGGCCTCCTGCAGCACGGGGTTGCGTGCGAACGAACCGTCACGGATGGCGCGGGTGATCCGCATGAGTTCCTGGTCGACCACACGGCCGGCGCCCAGGTTCTGGTGCCCCACCTCGCTGTTGCCCATGACCGGACCGTCCGGGCCCACCGGAAGGCCCACATCCTCGCCGCTGGTCCGGATCAGGGTGGTCGGCCAGTCGCGCTCGAGCATGTCCGAGCATGGCGTGCGAGCCAGCTTCACGGCGTTGAAGGCGTCATGCTCCGGATGCGGGTTCCGCCCCCAGCCGTCGCGGATGATCAGGACCACCGGACCGGTGGATGCGTTCGCCATCTCGGCAGTGTAGGAACGCGTGGGCGTTGCTCGCCGCCACGCCACGGGCTAGCCTGCGGCCATGGGAGAAACCGCAGCACCCGCCCCCATGGACGCCGCCGCGAGCGGCGCGTTGCGGGGCCGCTGGACCGAAGTCCGCCAGCGCGTGGAGGCCGCCGCCCGCCGCAGCGGCCGCAAGCCCACCGACGTGCTGCTGGTGGTGGTGACCAAGAGCGGCAGCATCGACCAGATCCGCGAGCTGGTGCAGTTCGGTCAGGTGGACATGGCCGAGAACCGCGTGCAGCAGCTGGTGCAGCGCGCGGCGAGCGTGGGCGAATGGCTCCAGCGGCGCCGCGAGATGGATCCCAAGGCCGAGCTGCCCACCGTGCGCTGGCACATGATCGGCTCGCTGCAGCGCAACAAGGTCCGCAAGTGCATGGAGGTGGCCCGGCTGATCCACGGCGTGGACAGCCTGCGGCTGGCCGAGGAGATCCAGGCCGCCGCAGTGCGCCGCGAGACGCCCATGGAAGTCCTGGTCGAAGTGAACGTGAGCGGCGAGGACAGCAAGCACGGCATCGCACCGCCGGCCGTCCGTCACCTGCTCGATCAGATGGACACCATGCTCAACCTGAAGGTCCGCGGCCTGATGTGCATGGCGCCCCTCTCGGGCGGCACCGAGGCCGCCCGGCGGACCTTCGACCGCTGCCGCGAGATCTTCGAAGACTGCCGCACCTCCGGAGCAGGTGGCGACCGCTTCGACCTGCTCAGCATGGGCATGAGCGGGGATTTCGAGGTGGCGATCGAATGCGGGGCCAACCTGGTGCGTGTGGGCGGCGCCGTGATCGGCCCGCCCCAGGTCGAGGAACCCCCGGAGGAAGCGTGAGCCTGGCCGAGCGCCCCGTGACCGCGCCCGACCCCCGCTACATTGCGGCCATGGGCGGCGCCGAATGGAGCGATCGGCTGCGTGGACGGTTCCTGGCCTTCGAGGGCCCGGACGGAAGCGGCAAGAGCACGCAGATTGCGCGGCTGCAGGCCTGGGCCCAGGAGCGTGGATTGCCGCTCACGCTGGTGCGTGAGCCGGGAGGCACCGCGGTGGGCGAGCGCATCCGTCAGATCCTGCTGGATCCCATCCACGGCGAGATGACCGTGCGCTGCGAGATGCTGCTCTACATGGCCAGCCGATCGCAGCTGGTCGAGGAGCGGGTGAAGCCGGCGCTTGCCCAGGGTTCCTGCGTGATCAGCGACCGCTTCGTGGGCAGCACGCTGGCGTATCAGGGTGCCGCTGGAGGCATGTCCGAAGCCGAGATCCGCGCCGTGGCCCAGGTGGCCATCGGCGGCCGATGGCCCGACCTCACCGTGCTCTTCGACGTGGACACCGACACCGCCATGCAGCGCCTGAGCCCCCTGCTCGACCGCATGGAGGGCAAGGGCGCGGCGTTCCACCGCCGCGTGCGCGAGGGCTATCTGGAGCAGGCCCGGCGTGATCCACGCGGTCACCTGGTGATCGACGCGTCACGCAGTCCCGACGAGGTCACCACCCAGCTCATGCAGGGCCTGCAGGCCTGGGCGACGGCCTGAGCAGATCGCCAGACGGTCAGTCGCGGCGGCGGCGGCCCAGCGGAGCGGACGCCTGCGGCGCCTTGCCCATGCACCGATCGTTCAGCTCCCTCGCCTTGGCCACCGCGCGATCGCGGTGATCAGGGCTCAGGTTGCTCAGATACGCCATGGCGAGCGCATTGGGCTCGCTGAAGGCCTCGAAGGCCACCTGCTTGCCGTCCGCCGAGTGGCGGAAGCCGCGCACGTTCAGGTCCGCCACGACCTGCAGCGCCGCCAGCACCTCGGCATCGTCCTTGGCCTTGCCCTGCATGAGCAGCGTGACCAGTCGCCGCACGGCGGTCACATGGATCTCCTCGCCGAACTGCCGGCTCTGCATGGTCTCCTGGTTCACGCGCTTCATGGTCTCCAGCGGCTGCACGCGCACCGCCCACTCCTCGCCGTTCACGCGCACCGATCGCTGGGTGACCGCCATGAGCGTGGCCACCATGGCCCGGCCGGTGGCCTGGTTGCCGGGCGTGAAGTTCTCCTCAAAGGGCCGCCCCTCCATGTCGCTGGCGGCGGTCTCGCCGAAGTTGACCTGCTGCCCCTCCAGGTCGATCTTCACGGTGCGGACGCCCACCTGGTGCATCATCCACAGCGTGCTCTGCATGAGCGGATGCTCGGTGCCCACGCTCTTGCGCATGCCGTCGGCCAGCACCAGGGCGCAGACCTTGGCGAAGGGCTCCCCCGCGGAGAGCAGCGGGATGAAGTTGTTGGCCAGGTGCAGGTAGTGCGCGTTCTCCTGGGGCTTGAGCTCGATGCGGTTTCCGTTGAGTTCGATGGTGGTCATGGTGGTTTCCGTGGTTCAGTCGTTCAGCGCGATCACCGCGTCGCGCTCGACCCGGAGCGAAAGGATCTCGCCCGCCCGCGAGGCGCGTCCGGGATCCTGCTCCAGGACCAGCAGCGTGCCGGCGGGGGTCTCGACCTCGTGCTGGGCCATCTCGCCAAGATAGACGCTCCGCCGGCAGCTGCCCCGGATCGAGCCTTCGGGCGCGATCCGCAGCGATTCCGGTCGGATGCCGGCATGCAGCGAGGCTCCTGGACGCATGCCCCCGGTGCCGCAGGGCAGCTCACCCAGGGCGGTGACCAGCGTGCAACCCTTCGGGTCCGCCGCCGACACCGTGGCCGGCAGCAGGTTGATGCGGCCCATGAACTCGGCCACGAAACGGCTGCAGGGACGGCGATAGAGGTCCTGCGGCGTGCCCTGCTGCACCACCCGCCCCTGCCGCATCACCGCGATGCCGTCCGCCAGGCTCAGCGCCTCGGCCTGGTCGTGGGTCACGTAGACCGTGGTCATGCGGACCTCGTCGCACACGCTCCGGATCAGCCCCCGCATCTCCAGGCGGAGTCTGGCGTCCAGGTTGGAGAGCGGCTCGTCGAGCAGGAGCACCTGCGGTCGGAACACGATGGCGCGTGCCAGCGCCACGCGCTGCTGCTGGCCTCCGCTCAACTGCCCGGGTCGCCGGTCCGCCAGGTCCGCCATGTGCACCATGTCCAGCGCCTCCATGGCGCGGCGCCTGCGCTCCGTGACGGGCACCCGGCGCACCTCGAGACCGAAGGCCACGTTCTCCAGCACGCTCATGTGCGGCCAGAGCGCATAGCCCTGGAACACCATGCCTGCCTCACGACGCTCGGGCGGCAGGCTCGTGATGTCACGATCGCCCAGGAGCACGCGCCCTTGCGAGGGCTCCTGGAACCCGGCGATGGTCCGCAGGAGCGTGGTCTTGCCGCAGCCGCTGGGCCCCAGAAGGAAGAAGAGTGAACCACCTCCGATGTGCAGGTCCACCGCGTCGACCGCCCGCACCTCGCCGAAACGGCAGGTGACGCCCTGGAGCGTGATGGCCGGCATGATCGGGACGGTGTTCATGCGCGGCTCAGGTTTCCTGCGGACCACCCACGCGGGTGCGGATGCGCATCAGGCCGGGAACGGCCATGCGAAGGCTCGCCTCCATGCCGCTGCGCAGGGCCCGGTCCACCTCGAAAGCGGCGGCGCTTCCATCCACCACCAGCGTGAGCGTGCCGCCACGAAGCGTCTCCACGCGAGCCACCGCCTGCAGGGCCGGAGGCGCAATGCGGAGCCACGCGTCCGTGGCGACACCGATCGACTTCTCCAGCCGACGGATCTCACGGGCCATGCCCGAGAGGTCGCTGGTGGCCGAGGCGAGCCGATCGGGCTTCGCGCGCCATGTGCCCAGACGCTTCAGCCGTTCCAGATCGTCGCTCATCGGGCGCCGTCCGCATCGAACATGCCCTCGGGCAGTGCGCGGGCCTTGCCCTGGCGGTCCAGGCACGCCAGCGTGGTGGTGCCGGTGCAGAGAAGCTCCTCGCCGCGGAAGAGCTCGTAGGCATGCTCGATCTTGACATGTCCCGCGGTGGTGAGCGTGGTCTCCAGACGCAGCAGATCGTCGTAGCGTGCCGGACGCCGATACTGAACCTGCATGCGGACCACCGCCAGGAACACGCCGGCCTCCTCCATGTCCCGGTAGGTGCGGCCCGTGCCGCGCAGCAGTTCGGTCCGGCCCATCTCGAACCAGATCGGATACACCGTGTGGTGCACCACCCCCATGGGGTCGCACTCGCAGTAGCGCACACGGATGTCGAGCGAACCCTTCATGGACCCACAGGCTAGCGGCCGTCCGCTCACTTCCCGACGCAGAAGCGACCGAAGATGCGACCCAGGATGTCGTCCGGGGCCAGCCGACCACGGATGCCGCCCAGCGATTCCACGGCCCCGTGCAGGGCGGCGGACACCAGCTCCGGCCGCGTGGGCGCCGCATGATCCGCGTCGCCCTCCAGAGCGGCCCGCGCCGCGTCCAGGTGAGCCACCGCCTCCGTCACCAGATCGCGGTGCCGACGCGCCAGAGCAGGCGCCTCGCCGGCCGCACAGGCGCCGATCAAGGCCGCGCGCTCGGCCACCACGCGGGCCAGTTCCTGCAGGCCGGCTCCGGTCCTGGTGCTGGTGAGGATCTCCCGCGCCGGCGCCCCTCCCAGCTCCAGATCGGACTTGGTGCGGACGCGGATCACGGCATCGCCCTCCTCGTGACCCATGCCGTCGGGACTGCACGAGAGCGTCAGGCTGGCTCGCTCCAGCACGCTCTCCCGCATGACCTGACCCAGCCGGTCGATCTCGGCGGCGGCCTCCAGGCGACCAGGAGCGTCCACCAGCAGAACCTCGATCACGCCGGAGGCCGCCGAAACCCGCCATGGCTCCACCAGCGCATCGCGTGTGGTGCCCGCCACCGGCGCGACCACCGCACGATCATGGCCCAGCAGCGCGTTGAAGAGCGCACTCTTGCCGGCGTTCGCCGCACCCGAAAGCACCACCATGGGCGCCGCGGCCAGTCGCTCCAGGGGCACGGTGCCGTCGACCAGCGACCGCAACGCGGCCTGCACCGCGGCCAGGCCGGCGCGCAGGTCGCCGGCGCCGATCGCCACCACGTCCTCCTGATCCGTGAAATCGATGCCCGCCTCCACCAGCGCCAGAAGATCCGCCAGGCGCTCGAGCGCCGCGTCCACCGCGCGGCCCAGGCCGCCCTCCCGAAGATGACCGGCGGCTCGCAGCTCGGCGTCGGTCCTTGCGGCGATGGAGGCGGCCACCCCTTCGGCCTGCTCCAGGGTGAGACGGCCGGTCTCGAACGCACGCAGCGTGAATTCGCCCGGCCGTGCCCTTCGTGCACCCGGCACGGCCGCCAGCACCGCGCGCACCACCATCTCCACCAGATCCGGATGGCCGGGCACGATCCACTCCACCGTGTCCTCGCCCGTGTAGCTGCCAGGTCCGGGCATGCACGCGGCCACGCACGGCAACTCGCCCGCGGGCAGACGCACCACCGCGGGCACCACGCACCGACGGGGCTGCACCGGCCCCTCGCGGCCCCATCGGCCCAGGGCGTCGAACGCCGTGGCACCGCTGGCGCGCACCACCGCGGCGACACCCCCCGTTCCGGTGGCCGCCGCCACGATCAGGTCGCGGCCGGCCCGGGTCGCCATGGAATCAGTCGCGCTCCTTGAAGCGGCGGGCGCGCTGGTCGCGCTTCTCCTGGGCCCGCTTCATGGCGGCCTCGTAGAGCTTGCCCAGCCGGTCCTGCTTGGCGGGATCCCGCTTGCGCGGCGCCAGCAGATCCATGGTCTCGATCTGCCTGCGGATCCGCTTGCCCTCCACGATGCCGATGCAGGTGCTCGTCATGATGTAGAGCGTCAGGCCGCTCGGCGCCGAATACAGCATGATGGGGAAGAGGATCACCGACATCCACTTCATCATCACCTGCTGCTGCTGCTGCTCGGGCGTCAGGTTCGCGGTGGGTGGCGGGGCCAGGTACTTCTGCTGGGCCCAGAACAGCAGACCCATGAGCAGCGGCACCAGATTGACGCTGGAGAAGGTGAAAGGCCAGGTGAAGAGCGGCGCCTGGAACTCCCAGAACCGGTCAGGCGCGCTCAGGTCTCCCAGGAACCGCCAGCCACCGAGGTGCTGGAAGCCCCCGAAGAAGGCCGGCTGCTGCCACAGGTCGAAGTCGAAGTAGAGCACCGCGTAGAGCGCGATCCAGATGGGCATCTGCAGGAAGGTGGGGAGCATGCCACCCACGCATCCGGCCGGATTGACGCCCTTCTCGCGGTACAGCCGCATCTGCTCCTGCTGCAGACGCTTGGGGTCGCTGGCGTAGCGCTTCTGCAAGGCGTCCAGTTCGGGCTTGATGGCCGCCATGCCCTTGGTCACCCGGGCCATCTGCACCTGGCTGTACTTGGTGACCGGGTGCAGCAGGAAGCGCACCACGATCACCAGCACGATGATCGCCAGGCTCCAGTCGAACACCACGTGATCGTGCAGGAAGGTCAGCACCATCACGATCAGGTTGGCCAGCCACGAGAAGGTGCAGAAGCTGCAGCATCCGCTGATCAGGTAGAGGATCAGGCCGTCCATCCGGAGCGCGGAGAACGGTTCCACACCGCCAAGAAGCTTCGGATCGAGCGGGCCCGGGAAGACGCCCATGTCGAAGGAGGCGGCGCCGCCCGCCGGCACCTCCACCACGGCGCTCCGCAGCTCCGTGAAGGCCACCCGCTCGGCGGTGCCCGCCGCCGGATCCGCCACCGCCCAGACTTCCTGCACGGGCGAGAGCACCTTGCCCTGCGGGCCCGCAGGATCAAGCGCGTGCACCGCCAGCGAGAAGTACCGGTTCGTGGTGCCGTACCAGCTCAGCTCGAAGCCCTGGGCCTTCTGATCCGGCTGCGGCCACAGGATCGAGCTGTGGGTCGGATCGGCGTCGGTCCTCTTGAGCACGTCGGCACGGTCGAAAACCGCACCATGCACGATCACGGACTGACGCTGCGGATCCCGCTGCGGGCTGTACAGATAGCCGAACTGGTACCGCCGGATGTCGAGCATGCTCCCGCGGCCGGGCCGCGTGGAGATCTCCGCGGGCAGGTCGGCGGGCCCGTACTGGATCCACCGCACCTTCAGCGAGCGGTCCGTGAGATTCCGCGCCGACTGCGCAATCCGAAGGTCGAAACCGCCGCCGGCCGGCGCGATGGAGAAGGTCCGCTCGATCCGAAGCAGCGCGGCGCCTTGCTCCGAAGCCACCTCGGTGACGAAGGATCCCGGTCCCGCCGGCGCCCACACCTGCCCGTACAGGCTCACCGCCGCTCCGTCGATCTCGACGGCGCGGGCCGCGAGCATGGGAATGGGGTAGCCCTGAAGCGAACCGAACGCCGCCAAGGCGTAGCGCTCGGAGTCCGGCGGCATGGCCGGCGGCTGGGCGTCGCCTCGCTTCACCGCCTCGGCATGCAGCCGGGCCTGCTCGTGCGCCTCGCCACTGGTCCAGAACTCGCTGAAGGTGATGTTGGCGATGCCCGCGCTGTTGTCGGAGAAGTCCACTCGGAAGCGGTGCGTCGCGGGGTCGAGCGAGCCGATCGAGGCCGGCGCGGCGGCGGCCGATCCCTCGGGCCTTCGGGCGCGCAGTCCGGTGACCGGTGCAGGTTCCGCGGCGGGCGCGGCAGTGGACGACGGCGCCTGCGGCGCGACAGCCGGGGCGGAAGCGGGAGTCTCGGACTTGGCGGCATCGACCGTCACCGGAGCCGGTGCGGCGGCGGGATCCGCCTTGCGGGCGCCGGGGCCATAGATGGCCGACAGCACCACGCCTCCGGCAGCGACCAGCACCGCCAGAAGGATGGGCCACCGCGGCGCCTTTCGGGGTTCCATGGTTCAGCGTCCCTGCGTCAATCGCTCGCCAAGCCAGTTGTCGAGCTTCTCGATGCTGAAGATCTTCGCCTTGACGGCGTCGATGTCGTAGGGAATCCGGAAGAACTTGACGGACCTGGGCCGGTCATCGACCTCCATGATCGCGTAGCTCGCCTCGGGAATGGTGTCCCGCGGCTGGCCCACGGATCCGGGGTTCACGATGACCTTCTCGCCTTCACGGAAGGTGAAGGTGCTTTCCGGCATGTCCGCCACTTTCACGAAGTCGTCGGTGATGAACACGCCCGGCACGTGCGTGTGACCCACCAGGCAGATCCACTCGAACCGGTCGAAGATGGGCTGCATCCTCTGCGATCGCGGCCCGTCCTCGGGAAAGATGTATTCGTTGATCGGTTTTCGCGGCGAGCCGTGCACGGCCAGGAACGGTCCTTCCTTCACGCGCACCCGAAGCTTGCCGAGGAACTCCCAGAGCCTGGAGCCACGCTGCTGGTTCCGCTGCGTCTCCGCCTCGAACTGCTCACGCGTCCAGTAGGCAGCCTGCTCGGCGGCCCGATTGAAGTTGGTGGGTTCGTAGAGCGCCGCGTAGTCGTGGTTGCCCAGCAGGCTCCAGTCGCACCGCTGCGCCACCAGCTCCACGCACTCCACCGGGTTGGGTCCGTAGCCGATGATGTCGCCCAGACACCAGATCCGGTCGCCCGCCTTCGTGTCGATCTGGCGGTCGATGTCCGCCAGGACCGTCTGGAGGGCCTCGAGATTGCCGTGGATGTCACTGATCAGGGCGATGCGCACGCGTGTTTCCGGGGAAGGGCGGCGATGCTAGGGCGAGCGGCCTGCACCGTCAAAGAACGGCCGATGTCGCCGGGGATCAGGTTCGAGGATGACCCGTGACCAGTCCCCGCACCGCCGCGAGCAGAGCTTCCCGATCCACCGGCTTGCTGATGTGCTGGTCGCATCCCGCCTGCAGGCAGCGCTCGCGGTCACCCGAACCTGCATGGGCCGTCAGCGCGGCGATGGGTCCCCTCCAGCCCGCGGATCGGAGCTGACGCGTGGCCTCGTAGCCGTCCATCTCCGGCATCTGCATGTCCATGAGCACCACGTCGTGCGGCTGACCCTGCCGAAGCGCCGTGGTCGCCAGCAGCACCGCCTCACGACCGTTCTGGGCCACGGTGACCCGGAAACCGGCCTTGCGGAGGTGATGCGTGATCAGGCGCTGGTTGTCCACGCCGTCCTCGGCCAGCAGCACGTGTGCGGCGTGGTCGGGCGGAGCGGATGCCTGCGCCCCTTCGCGCGTCTCGTGCAGCATGCGCTCCAGAAGCGTGCCTTCGTCCACGGTGCCGGTGCCCACCTCGACCGTGAAGGTGCTTCCCCGTCCGGGCACGCTCTCCACATGGATGTCGCCTCCCAGCATCCGTGACAGCCGGCGGCTGATCGCCAGACCCAGGCCGGTGCCGCCGAACCTGCGCGTGGTCGAGGCGTCACCCTGCACGAACGGCTCGAACAGGCCTTCGATCTGTTCGGCCGCGATTCCAGGACCGGTGTCGATCACCCGGAACTGAAGACGGCTCGCCTCGGCCTGCGCCTGGGGCGAGCCCGCGTCGCCGCGCGGACCCAGGCCGCCCCGGATCCATCGCACCTCCACCTGCACGCCGCCGTGGTCCGTGAACTTCACCGCGTTGCCGACCAGGTTCATCAGGATCTGCCGAAGGCGGTACGGATCGCTCTGGATCGTGGCCGGCACGGGACCCTTGGGCGCGCCCTGCAGGTCCAGACCCTTGGCCCGGGCCGTGGGCTGCAGCGCCGCCAGCACATGCGCCAGCGTGCCCAACGCGGGGGTGGGCACCCGCTCCACCGTCATGCCACCGGCGTCGATCTTGGACAGGTCGAGCACGTCGTTCACGATCGCCAACAGGTGCTCTCCGCTTCGACGGATGGCCTCGCCGTGCTCCCGACGCTCCGAATCGGTCAGCGACTCGTCCAGCACGAGCGGGATCGAGAGCACGATGGCGTTCATGGGGGTGCGGATCTCGTGGCTCATGTTCGCCAGGAACATGCCGCGGCTCTCGGTGGCGGCCTCGGCCTCGATCCGCGCCTGTCGCAGGGCCTCGTTCTGTCGGAGCAGCTCGGCGCGGGCCGTTTCCAGTTCCCTCGCCACGCGCGCCTGGTTCTCGAAGGCCGCCGCAAGCTGGTCGCTGGCGGTCATGGCCAGCTGGTCGCGCGCAGCGGAAAGCGGCCACTCGTTCAGCGTGCCCGAGAGCCGCACCGCCGAGCCCGCGTGGAACTCGGCGGAGCCCTTCACCCGCATCCAGCACCAGAGGCCGTCGCCTCTCCGCATGCGGCACTCCAGATCCATGCGCGCCCGGGAGTCGGCGTGCTCGGCCAGACCGATGGCGCCGAACACGCGCTGCCGGTCCTCCGGGTGGATGTGCGTCAGGAAGCTCTCGAAGGTGTCGGGAAAGGTCTCGCGCGTGTGACCCAGAAGCGCCCGAAAGCCGGCCGAGTACCACGCGGCCCGGTCCGTCAGGTTCCAGACCCAGATCCCCATGCCGGCCGCCACCACCGCCCCCGCGATGCGTGCGGGGTCTTCGGATGACTCGCTGGAGGCAACGGGTTCCATCGGTTCCACGCGCCGCGCGGACGCGCCATCGCGGCACCGCTACGATAGCCGCCCGCGCCGGAACCGCCGTGGCCCGTGGGGGCCGCCGGAGCGCCGGCGAAACCCGTTCGGAGACCCACGACCATGGCCACCAGCCCCGCAGCCGGAGCTTCCAAGGACCACTTCGACCTCGTCGTCATCGGGGGCGGCCCCGGCGGCTACGTGGGCGCCATCCGCGCGGCCCAGATGGGCAAGCGCGTGGCCTGCGTGGAACGCAACAAGCTCGGTGGCGTCTGCCTGAACTGGGGCTGCATTCCCACCAAGGCGCTGCTGCACACCGCCAAGGTCTACTCCGAGGCGTTCGGCCACGGCGCGGACATGGGCTTCGAGGTCGACCCCAAGTCCGTGAAGGTGAACTGGGAGAAGGTCATCGGCCGCAGCCGCGGCGTGACCACGCAGCTCAACAGCGGCATCGGCTTCCTGTTCAAGAAGAACAAGATCGAGCATGTGCAGGGCCATGCGAAGATCCTGAGCGGCAAGTCCGGTTCGGGCCCCTGCAAGGTGCAGGTCTCGACCGCGGACGAGAACTACTACGCGGGCACGGGCAAGGCCGGCGCGGGCGACCGCGTGATCACCGCCGACCACGTGCTCATCGCCACCGGCGCGGCGCCGCGGCAGCTGCCCTTCGCCCCCAACGACGGCAAGACCATCATCAGCAGCTACGAGGCCATGGTGCTGCCGAAGAAGCCCGAGAGCATGGTGGTCGTGGGCAGCGGCGCCATCGGCATGGAGTTCGCCTACTTCTACAACGCCTTCGGCACCAAGGTGACCGTGGTCGAGATGGTCGACCGCATCCTGCCGCTGGAGGACGCCGACATCAGCAAGGCCGCGCAGAAGATCTTCGAGAAGCAGGGCATCGTGTTCCGCACCGGCTGGGGCACCAAGGCCATCGAGAAGACCGCCAAGGGCGCCAAGGTCACGCTGGAGAGCGCCACGGACAAGAAGACCGAGACCATCGAGTGCGAGGTGGTGCTGGTGGCCATCGGCGTGCAGGGTCGCACCGACGGCCTGTTCGAAGCGAGCCTGGGCCTGAAGATGGACAAGGGCCTGATCGTGACCGACTACCGCGACAGGAAGGACAAGGCCACCTACCAGACCAGCGTGCCGGGCGTGTACGCCATCGGCGACGTGATCGGCCCGCCGGCCCTGGCCCACGTGGCCAGCGAGGAGGCGGTCACCGCGGTCGAGCGCATGTTCGGCCACCACACCATCGGCATCGACTACGACGCCATCCCCGGCGCCACCTACTGCAACCCGCAGGTGGCCAGCGTGGGCATGACCGAGCAGGCCGCCAAGGAGAAGGGCCTGAAGTACCACGTGGGCATGTACCAGCTCAAGAGCCACGGCAAGGCGATCGCCGACGGCGCCAACGAGGGCCTGGTGAAGGTGATCACGAGCGAGCCGTACGGAGAGATCCTCGGCGCGCACATCGTGGGCGAGAACGCGAGCGAGCTCATCCACGAGATCTGCGTGGCCAAGCGACTCGAGGCGACCGCCGAGGACATCATCACCACCATGCACGCCCACCCGACCATGGCCGAGAGCATCCACGAGGCGGTGCTGGCGACCGAGGGTCGGATGATCCACGGGTGACGGGCAGGAGCCGGGTGATCGGAGTTCGGGGGCGGCAGTGACTGTGGGTTCGACCGCTCCGCCCACGACATGACCCGCACGCGGACGCCTCGGCTC